>JAZRFG010000185.1:0-9120 GCA_045661265.1 Eubacteriales bacterium | reverse complement strand
GTTTCCTGCCCGCCCGCGATCCCGATCGCGGTGAGCGGCGAGCGTATCACACGCGAGCACATCGCACTTTTCAAGGCCTATGGCATAGAGTACATCGACGTTGTGAAATAAAAAAACACCCCGAAACGGTATGCGTTTCGGGGTGTTTTTTACTTATTTCAATCCGTACTTCTCGCCGAAGTTTTCGATCACGTAGTCCATATCCTTGTCGCCGCGACCCGAGAGGTTGATCAGCACCGAGCCGTGCTTCATCTCTTTGGCGAGCTTGATGCCGTGCGCCACGGCGTGGCTGCTCTCGATGGCGGGAATGATGCCCTCCATACGCGCGAGGGTGAAGAATGCGTCCACCGCCTCCTCGTCGTCGATCACGTCATACTTCACGCGGCCGATCTTCTGCCAGAACGCGTGCTCGGGGCCGCTGGAGGGATAGTCCAGACCGCTTGCCACCGAGTAAACGGGGGCGGGCTCGCCGTTCTCGTCCTTGAGCATGATGCTGTTAAAGCCGTGCATGATACCCTCGGTACCATACTGCAAGCTGGCGGCGTGGTCACCCAGCTTTTTGCCGCGTCCCAAGGGCTCCACCCCCCAGATGTCCACGGGGTCATTGAGGAAGCCGCTGAAAAAGCCCGCGGCGTTCGAGCCGCCGCCCACGCACGCGGTCACGGCGGTGGGCAGATGTCCCGTCATATCAAGGAACTGCTCTCTTGCCTCGATGCCCACAACCTGCTGGAAGTCACGCACCATCATCGGGAACGGATGCGGGCCCAGCACCGAGCCGATGCAGTAGATGCAATCCTTATACTCTCTGGCGTATGCCTCAAACGCGGCGTCCACCGCCTCCTTGAGCGTTGCCAAGCCGTGCTTGACCTCGACCACGTTGGCGCCCAGGATCTTCATTCTCGCCACGTTGGGTGCCTGCTTCTTGATGTCCACGCTGCCCATATAGATGTCGCACTCCAGCCCAAAGTAGGCGGGGGCGGTGGCAAGCGCCACGCCGTGCTGACCGGCACCGGTTTCTGCAATCACCTTCTTCTTGCCCATATACTTGGCAAGCAGCGGCTCGCCCATACAGTGGTTGAGCTTATGCGCACCGGTATGGTTCAGATCCTCACGCTTGACGTAAAGCTGAACGTTGCCAAGCGCGTTGGAAAGGCGCTCCAGGTGCGAGATAGGCGTGGGGCGGCCCTGCAATTCCTTGCGCACACGGCGCAGCTCGTTGATGAACTTGCGCGACTGGCAGATCGAGAAATACGCGTCCGTGATCTCGCGCATCGCGTCCTTGAGCTCGTCTGCGATATAAGCGCCACCGAAGGGGCCGAAAAAGCCGTTTTCGTCGGGGTACTGCTGAAAATACGTGTCAAAATCGACGTTATTGAGTTTCATTTTTATGCTCCTTTTTGCTGTTTTCTCGTGTTCGGTCAGGTGCGGTGTGGCCATCGCGCGGATAAAATGAACATTTGCTCCTCCTTTTCCCGCGGGAAAGAAAAAACCGTCCCCGGGCAGAGATCTCGTGTCTCCACCAAGGACGGAAAAGCTCCGCGGTGCCACCTTGGTTCGCAAAAATGCGCTCTTTGCGGGTACAGCGATACCCCGACAAGTCACGTTCGTCACACGTCACAGAATACTCGGCTCTCGCCTTTGACTGTGCCCTCCGCGGTCCATTTGACGGTCGTTTTCTCGCCCAGCTCTCACCTGTGTGGGCTCTCTGTACAGTACGTGCCGCCGTTATCTCCGCATCAACGGTTTCTGCCAAAAAGTATATCACAAGCACACGCGCTTGTCAAGTGCTTTTTACAAAATTCGCAAGGGGCAGACAAAACAGGCAATTTTTATCTTGCGCGCGCGCGAAAATTGTGTTATAATGAAGTATCATTTGAGAAAAGAGGGCTTGACATGGATTTTTACGTCAACCATCCCGCGCTGTTTATCACCGTGGGTCTGATCATCGCCTTTGTGGTGGCGCAATCGGTATTTTTCCTGGTGCGCGCCTGGCGTCGCGGGCTTGCCATCGGCTTAGAGCGTAAAACGCTTATAGGCGTGGCAAAGGGTGCGGCACTGTTCACACTGGCGCCCGCCATCGGCATCTTCATCGGCGTTATCACACTTTCCAAAAAGCTTGGCATCGCGCTGCCCTGGCTGCGCCTTTCCGTGGTCGGGTCGCTGACCTATGAGCTCTCGGCCGCCGAGCTTGCCGCTTCGGGCGTGGGCAACTCGCTTTCTGACTCGACGACCCCCTTCACCGCCTCGCAGTTCGTCACCATCGCTGCGGTGATGACGATCGGCATTGCCGCCAGCTTGTTCCTTGCGCCGATCCTTGGCAAAAAGGTGTCGGGCGGCGTCGCCAAGATCCGCCAAAAGGACACCAAATGGGGTGAGATCTTTATGACCTCTCTGTTTATGGGTATGATCAGCGCGTTCCTCGGTCTGATCATCTGTAACCTCGGCTTTGTACAGACCGACGACGGCGTGATCTTCAACCTTGCCTCCAAGGACTTTATCCCGCTGCTCGTAATGCTGGTTTCCGCCGTAGTGATGCTGCTGTGCGGCCTTTTGATGAAAAAGCTCAAGTGGGCGTGGATGAACGACTATGCGCTTCCCATCAGTATGCTTGGCGGTATGCTGATGGCGATCCCGATCACGGCGTGGATCGGTTGAGAGGAGTGTGACGAATATGAAAAAGCAAAGAACTTATATGGACAGTGTCCATTTTTACGGTAAGATCTGGGGCCTCACCGCCGCCATTTTGATCCTTTTGTTCCCCGTGATCGCCGCCATTTTGTTCCGTGCCCTGCCCGATCCCTACGGCCTTTTGCAGGGGCTTGTCGGTGTGGCGCCGCTTTTCTGGGCGGTCGGCATCATCGAGGTGTTCACCTATGTGCCGATGCTCGGCGCGGGCGGCTCCTACCTGAGCTTCGTTACGGGCAACCTCACCAACCTCAAAGTGCCCTGCGCGCTCAACGCCATGGACAAGGCAGGCGTCAGCCCCACAAGTGAAGAGGGTGAGATCATCTCCACCATCGCCATCGCAACCTCCTCGATCGTCACCACGCTGGTGATCGCGCTGGGTGTGCTGCTCATCGTGCCGCTCACGCCCGTGCTGGAAAATCCCGCACTCTCCCCCGCGTTCGACAACGTCCTGCCCGCCTTGTTCGGTGCACTTGGCGTGGTCTACATCTCGAAGAACTGGAAGATCGCCGTGGCGCCCATCGCCCTGATGCTGGTGCTGTTCTTCTTCGTCCCCTATCTCAATGCGGGACTTGTTGGCATTATGGTGCCCGTGGGCGTGCTCTTTGCACTTGGCGTTTCGCGCCTGATGTATAACAAAGGAATGCTTGGCGAGCGTGGCAGCGCCAAGGCACACGAGGAGGATTGACGATGTTAGGACTGTATATCGCACTCGGCGCGCTTGGCGCGCTGCTGCTTCTCGTCGCCGTGCTGGTGATCCGCGCACTTCGCTTCAAGCCCTATACAGCACCCGAGCGCACTCCAGCACCCTTGGAATTTGACCGCGAAAAAGCAGTAAATGACCTTGCCGAAATGATCCGCTGCAAGACGGTTTCGGATCAGGACCCCACCAAGGAGGACGCGGCGGAATTTGAAAAATTCCACGCGCTCCTGCCAACCCTTTTCCCCGCTGTATACGCCGCCTGTGAGCAGATCGACGTGGGCGAGCGTGCGATCTTTATGCGCCTTTGCGGTGAGAGCGACAAGGAGCCACTTGTTCTGATGTCGCACTACGACGTGGTTTCCGTCGTCGAGGAAAACTGGTCCCGCTCCCCCTTTGCAGGCCTTGTAGAGGATAATATCCTCTGGGGCCGCGGCACGCTGGACACCCAGGGCACGCTCAACGGCGTTCTGCAGGCCGCAGAAACGCTTCTGAAAAACGGATACACTCCCAAACGGGACGTGTATTTCGCCTTTTCCGGCAGCGAAGAGGTCAACGGTCGCGGCGCGCCCGCCATCGTGGACTGGCTGGAGAAAAACGGCATCGAGCCCGGTTGCGTCATCGATGAGGGCGGCGCCGTGCTGGAAAATATCTTCCCCGGTGTCAAGGGCCAGTGCGCGCTGATCGGCATCTCGGAAAAGGGTATGCTCAACCTGCGCTTCTCGGTAGAAAGCAACGGCGGCCACGCCTCCACGCCCCCGCCTCACACTCCCGTGGGCGAGCTTTCCGCCGCCTGCGTCAAGGTGGAAAACGCCCCCTTCCCTTTCCGTCTTTCTCCGCCCGTGCAGAAAATGTTTGACACGCTTGGCAGACGCTCCACCTTCCTTTTCCGCGTGATCTTTGCTAATCTCTGGCTGTTCCGCCCCGTGCTGAACAAGCTCTGCAAGAAAAAAGGCGGCGAGCTCAATGCACTTGTCCGCACCACAGTGGCCTTCACGCAGATGGAGGGCAGCAAGGGCATGAACGTGATCCCACCCAAGGCAAGCATGCTCGCCAACCTGCGCCTGATCCCCGGTGACACGGTGGAAAGCGCAGTCGAGCGCATCCGCAAAACGATCAACAACGACAAGATCACCCTTACGCCCGTTTACGGCATGAATCCCGCGCGCATCTCGCAAACCGAGGGCGAGGGCTGGGAGCTGATCAAGAACGCAGTCGCCGACACCTGGCCCGAGGCCGTTGTGTCCCCCTATCTGATGATGGCCTGCTCGGATTCGCGCCATTACGGCCGCATCAGCGACAGAGTCTATCGCTTCTCTGCCATGGCGCTTTCCAAAAAGGAGCGCGGCGGCATTCACGGCAACGACGAGCAGATCCCCTTGGAAACGCTGGAGCGCATCGTGGAATTTTATTTGAGAATCCTGCAAAACGCATAAACCAAAAAGCGGAGGGCACTTGCCTTCCGCTTTTTTTATTCAGCGATAGTAGACGTAATAGACGATGATGGTGCGTTCGCGCCCGCCGTGCTCAAGATCCGGTGCGGTGATGACCACGCCGTCCTTGGAAAGCAGCTCAGAGGCCTGCATCTGCTCGATCTTGCAGCGCATCAACACGTCTGCCGAGGCGAACACCAAAAGCTCGTCGTCGCGTATGTTCAAGCCGCCCGAGCGGCCGATGACCTCATCCACGTTGTCGATGCGCTCAGTCACGTATTTGACGTGATGACCGCAGATACGCTTCGCCATATCGTAGCGATAGCGCTTACTTTCGGGGTTTTTGCTTTTCGTCCATCTTTCCCATACCTTTTTGAACATACTCTATCCTCCAGATCCTCACGCTGTCAGGTTCGACGGCGACTCTTCCTTTCTTTTGCTCCTCACCCGAAAGCAGCTCCGACGCGGGCGCGGGCAAGTCCACGAAAAAGCGCTCTGTGCCGCGATTGGCGGCCACGATCACGTGATTTTGCGCGTTTTTGCGGGAAAACGCGAGCGCGTGCGCGCCCTCGGCAACGATCTTAAAATCTCCGTCGCAAAACGCGGAATTCTCGCACCGTATGGCACCTAATTTGCGATAGAGCGCCAAAATCTCCTTGTCCTCACGCCCCCAAGGAAAGGGCCTGCGGCAAAACGGATCGCCATAGCCTTCCAGCCCCGCCTCGTCCCCATAATACAGCGACGGCACGCCGTACACCGTGTATTGCAGCGCGACGGCTATTTTAAGCCGCGCCCTGGCGGTGCGCTTTTGCTCTACCGAAAGGCGCATATCCCGCAGTGCGGCGTTGCTGTGCCCCGCGGCGCGCTCACCGCCAAGCTCGGTGAGGATCCTTGCGGTGTCGTGCGTGGAAAGCAGGTTCATCAGCGTGTGACATACAGGCGTGGGGTAGCTTGCCCACACCTCACGCAGCACGCGGCAAAGCGCGTGGGCGTCCGCGTCCCGCGCAAAGGCGATAAGACCCGCGCGTAAGGGATAATTCATCACGCTGTCCAGCTGCCCACCCTGCAAATAGCGGCGGCGCGCGCCGTAGGAGATCTTGGCGGCGGCGTTTTCCCAAACCTCGCCGAAAATCACCCCGTTTCCGCCCGTTTTGGCCTTTACAAGGGCGCGGAGCGCCTCCAGGAAGCAGTCGGGAAGCTCGTCGGCGACGTCCAATCGCCACCCGCCGACACCCATCTCGGTGTAGCGCGCCACGATGCCGCCCTCGCCCAGAAAATATTCTCGCACGTCGGGGTTCTCAAGGCGCAATCTCGGCAGAATGGGGATTCCCCACCACGCCTCGTACGCATCGGGATAGTGCAAAAAGGAATACCAATCGGCGTATTTAGAATGCGGGGCGCGATACGCGCCCTCGCCGCCATAATCGCCGCGGCGCTCAAAGTAACGGCTGTGATCCCCCGTGTGGTTGAACACGCCGTCCATCACTACTATTATATCATATTTTTTACATTCGTCAAGCAGGGCCCGCAGCGCCGTTTCGCCACCGAATCCCAGGTCCACCTCGGCATAGTCGGCAGTGTCGTATTTGTGGTTGGAATAGGCGCGAAAAACGGGGGAAAGATACAGCACGCCCACACCAAGCGAGCGCAGATAGGGGAGCTTTTCGCGCACGCCCCAAAGCGTGCCGCCGAAGAACTCATTGTTTTCAACGTGCGCGCCCGCAAAGGCGGCGTACTGCTCGATCTCCTCGTGCCAGTCCTTGTGATACACCGCGTCGCGGCGGCGCGCACCGCCCCCGCGCGCAAAACGATCCACGAAAACGTGATAGATCGTGCGACCCCACACCCGCCTTGGCGTGGTGAAGCCGTCCGCATACACGGTGAGAAAAAAACGCCCGCCCGATGTGAGCGAAAGCGTCATACTGCACTGATCCTCGGTGGTGGAAAAAAGCGTGTCCGCCCCGCGCAAAAACAGCAGTTCATACTCGAAAAATCCACCCGTTTGTGGGGTAAAGGCGCGAAGCGGCAGTGAAAGCGTGTAAACATCACTTGCCTTTTCCGTGCCGGAAAAGGCAAAAGCCAGGTCGTGATACCCCGCCCCGTCGCGGTGCAGGCGAAGCACCACGCCGCGCGCGCCAAGCACACGCGGTACACGCAGGGAAAGCGCGAGAACGGTGGCGCGCGGGAACGCGTTCTTGTCGCTCACGTCACGCCTCCCCGCCCGCTTTTGCAAAACGGGCGAGGAAGCATCAAGGGGCCGCGCCATCAGCATTTAACGTCCCCCACGGGCTTGATGCCCCAAATGCGCGAGGCATACTCCGCGATGCTGCGGTCGGCGGAAAAGCGTCCCGACGCGGCGATGTTGCGCAGCGACATCTCGTTCCAGCGGGCAGCGTCCGCATAGGCGGCCGCGGCGGCGCTCTGCGCGCGGCGATACGGCTCAAAGTCCGCCAGGCACAGATAGGGGTCTGCCACCCCCTGCCCCGCGAGCAGGTAAGTGCCAATATCCGAAAAACTCTCGCCGCCGATCCCCGCGCCAAGTGCGTTCACGATGCGCATCAATCTCTCGTTACCCGTGTAAAAGCTTGCCGCACGGTACCCGCGCGCCCACAAATCCTCGACCTCGGCGGCGCTGTGGCCAAAGAGGAAGATATTCTCCTCACCCACCGCCTCGCCGATCTCCACGTTCGCGCCATCCGCGGTGCCGATCGTGAGCGCCCCGTTCATCATCAGCTTCATACACCCCGTGCCGCTGGCCTCCTTGCCCGCCAGCGAGATCTGCTCGCTGAGCTCGGTCGCAGGGATGAGCCGCTCTGCCATCGACACGTTATAGTCCTCAAGGAACACCACGCGCAGCCGCTCGCGCACGGTGGGGCACGCGTCAATCTCCTTTTCCAGCATGCAGATCAGCTTGATGATGCGCTTGGCCATCTCGTAACCCGGCGCCGCCTTTGCACCGAACAAAAACACGCGCGGCTGCATCTCCAGATTGGGATTTTCCTTCAGATCAAGATACAGCCCGATCACGTGCAGACAGTTGAGCAGCTGGCGCTTGTATTCGTGCAATCTCTTGATCTGCACGTCGAACATCGCGGCGGGATCGATGCGCTTACCGTTTCGCTCGTACAGCCACGCGGCAAAGCTCACCTTGTTATCCCGCTTGATCTCGCCAAGGCGATCAAGCACCGCGCGATCCTCGGCAAATTTACCGAAATCGGCGATACGTGTCGGCGTTTTGCGCCAATCTGCGCCGATGCACTCGTCAAGCAGCGAGCCGAGCGCGGGATTGGCATAGCTCAAAAAGCGGCGATGCGCCACACCATTGGTCACGTTGCAAAAGCGGGTGGGATACATCTTGTAAAAGTCCCGAAATACGCTTTTTTTGAGAATGTCGGAATGCAGCTCCGACACCCCGTTGACGGCGTGCGAGCCGATCACGGAAAGGTTGGCCATACGCACCTGTCCCCCTGCGATGATGCTAAGGCCGGAGATCTTATCCCACTCGCCGGGGAAGCGCGCCCACGCCTCACGGCAAAAGCGCTCGTTGATCTCCTTCACGATCATGTGGATACGCGGCAGGCGCAGCGCGAAAATATCCTCACTCCAGCACTCCAGCGCCTCTGGCATCACGGTGTGATTGGTGTAGGATACCGTGCGTGTTACCAGATCCCACGCCTTTTCCCAGGAGAAGCGATACTCGTCAAGAAAGATCCGCATCAGCTCGGGAATCACAAGCGCGGGGTGGGTGTCGTTGATGTGGATCGCCACCTTGTCGGGCAGATTTTCCAGCATACCGTAGGCGGACAGGTGATCGCGCAGAATGCTCTGACAGCTGGCGGACACCAGAAAATATTGCTGCGACAAGCGCAAAAGCTTACCCTCGGCGTGGTTATCCGAGGGGTAGAGCACCTTGGAAAGGATCTCTGCACTGTTGCTTTTTTCCAGCGCCTTCATATACTCGCCCTGGGAAAAAAGCCCCATATTGAAGTTGCGGATATTGCGCGCACGCCACAACCGCAGGGCGCACACCGCCTCGCTTTGCGCGCCCGAGATCATCATATCGTAAGGCACGGCCTCGATCTCGTCCCCGCCCTCATATTCGATCTCAAGATGCCCCTCGCGCCACACCTCGCGAATGTGCCCGCCAAGATGCACGCGCTGGATGCGGTCGGTGCGGGGCTGTAGCCAGACCTCGCCGCCCGGCAGCCACACGTCGGGGAGCTCGAGCTGCACGCCGTCCACGATCATCTGGCGGAAAAGCCCATAATCATAGCAAAGTGAAAAGCCCATCGCGGGATACTC
>JAZRFG010000184.1:0-1924 GCA_045661265.1 Eubacteriales bacterium | reverse complement strand
TTTATGCTGACCGGCGGTGTGGTGATCGGCGAGAGTGCTGAGCTTTCGCTGTACGTGGATTACACCGGTTGCGCAGACTGGATCAATAACGTTGCTAACCAGACGGCGCATCTGATCAAGGTGTACGGCTCGAACGACGTTTTCCTGGCAGACGGTGCTACGCTGTCGCTTAAGGCGATCAACGGTAAGGACGACGCGAAGTACAACTTCGTCGGCGCTACCGTGGACGATTATGCAACTACGCTTGACGGCGTTGCAGGTAAGCTTCTCTACGGCGATGCAGGTGCCCTGCTTGCCTTCCTGATCAGAAATGAGGTAGGCGGCGCGGACGGCATTAACGTGAACGGCGATTACGTCTTTGTTTACGCGGACGATGCTTATTTCTCCACCTCCGATCCCGGCTCCGACTCTATTGATTACGTGGCCGCCACCGGGCTTTCCGCGGCGTTGAACACCAAGTTCGGCTATGCCACCACCGCGAAAAAGGCAAGCGCAGCCACGGGTGATTACCAGGTTATTCTTGGTATCGTGAATGAGCAGTCCCGCGCCAAGGCAGTTGCGATCGGCCTGAAGATGAACGAGTTCGCCGTCGTTACCGAGGGCAACAAGGTCATGCTTCTTGCCTGGAACGATACCGCGCTTAAGATGGCGTATAACACCCTTGTAAGACTGATCAATAACTGCGAGAACGATGTGCTGGTCCTTCCCGAGGGCTTGTGCGCCAAGGCTGTGGCAGATGCGAACTGGAGAGATGACTTCACCAAGCCCGCTGCCGGTAACCTGTGGGGCGGTCAGTACGTCGATGACAACGCCGTGCTCTACGTTTACGATGGCTTCACCACTGCCGACGAGGGTTACGCCGCTTACACCGCCTACGTGGCACAGCTTGTGAGCGAGGGCTACCGTAAGGTTTGGAATAATGTGATCGGCACCAACTTGTATGCACTGTACACCAATGAGGAAGCAGAGCTTTCCCTGTACGTAGCATATCACGATTACGAGCATAAGGACGCGTTCCTGGCTGAATACGAAAGACAGGAGAGCGATCCCGGGGATCTGCTTCCTTCCAAAGCGGATCTTTCCGACGATTACTTTGAGAATCGCGATCACCGCAAGACGCTTCGCGTGATCTCGCTGCCTACCGCCACCGTGGCGGTGCCGGAGAGCGCACTGCTGACGCCGAATACCTCTTACGAAAAGATCACCGACACCAAGATGACCATGGTGGGTATGGAAGAGAGTCTTGTCGGTATGTGCTACGTGTATATGCTGGAGGACGGACGCTTCCTTGTGATCGACGGCGGCTTCGCCGGCGCCGGCTCGCTGATCTACAATGCCATGACGGCACTGTATAAAGAGGCACACGATGGCAAGACTCACACGCAAATGGGTGAGAAGCTTCACATCGCCGCTTGGTACCTGACGCACCCGCACAGTGACCACGTCGAAGGATTCATGAGCTTCGTTGCCAGCTATCATTCCGAGCTGGAGATGGATTACATGATCTCTAACGTCCCGGCGGAGAGCAGCTTCATGAGAGATCCTCTGATACAGATGTACGATTCTTATGTCGCGACGCTGCAATCCCAGCTGGGTGGATTTACGATGGTGCGCCCGCAGGCCGGCCAGAAGATCTATCTTGCCAACCTGGAGATCGAGGTGCTGATGACCTACGAGGATCACGCGCCCTTCAACATTACCACCACCAACGACACGAACGTGGTTTCCCGCTTTACCATTCACAACAAGGACGCACTGCCCGGCGTGGCCGCACAGGTGCTGCACCTGGGCGACTCCTGGCGTCACACCAGCCGCTTCCTTTGCGAGATGTACGGTGACTATCTGCAGACCGAGATCGTGCAGATGGCTCACCACGGTAACGTTGGCTGCGAGCGCGCGCTGTACGAGACCATTGCTCCCAGAG
>JAZRFG010000183.1:0-8272 GCA_045661265.1 Eubacteriales bacterium | reverse complement strand
GTGAGCAGCAAAAAGTAGTAAAGTCCCCAGAGCAAAAAGTTCCACGAGGGGCCGTGCCAAAGCCCCGTCAGCGCCCACACGGTCAGCAAATTGCACACCGTTCTGGCGCCGCCCCGCCGGTTGCCGCCAAGCGGGATATAGACGTACTCGCGGAAAAAGGTAGAAAGCGTGATGTGCCAGCGCCGCCAGAAGTCGCTCACGCTGCGCGCCACGTAAGGATAGCGAAAGTTTTCGGGAAAGCGGAAGCCGAACACGCGCCCAAGGCCCACCGCCATATCCGTGTAGCCGGAAAAGTCGAAATAGATCTGAAACGTGAAGCCAACAAGCGCCAGCCACGCCTGCACGGCGCTTTGCGCCCCACCCGCGCCAAACTGCGCGAACAGTGCCCCCGCGGGGTTGGCCAGCAGTACCTTTTTGCCAAGACCCGCGCAAAAGCGCCGCACGCCCGCTGCGGCGTCACACACGCGATGCTCTCTTGCGCGAAGCTCTGCGGCAACGTCGGTATAGCGCACGATCGGCCCCGCCACCAGCTGTGGAAACAGCGCCACGTAAAGCCCCACGTAAAAAGGGTTTTTCTCCGCCTCGGCGCGCCCCAGATACACGTCCGCGACGTAGGAAAGCGCCTGAAAGGTGTAAAAGGAGATGCCAAGCGGCAGGTGTGGGGCGGGCAAGCCCAAAAGCGGCGGGTACTTGAAGAAAAGCAGCAGCCCCACGTCAAACGCGACCGCGGCGATCAGATACGCGCGGCGATGCCGCCCACGTGCGATGCACAATGCGAGCGCCGCGTTCACGCCCACGGTCACAAGCATCAAAAGCACGTAAAGCGGCTCGCCCCACGCGTAAAACAGCAAGCTGAAGAAAAACAGCACCGCGTTCTGCCACAAAAGCACGCGCGGCGAGCGTCCCCCGCCAAGAAGTTGCGGCAAAAAATAAAAAACGAGGCACAGCGGCAAAAACCAAAACAGAAAGGAAAACCCCGAAAAAAGCATAGATCCCCCTTGCGCACCCGCGCGAAAAGATATTTATACTTATTTTTGGTTTTTGCTTTTCTTTATATTATATCATAAGTTTTCCAAAATGGGAAGAGCGCGGGGCCAAGTTTTGCAAAGGGAATGAATGGCAAATAAGGTGCTTTCCGCATAGTAACCGTGGCGGTTGCGAAAGAGTTCAAATCAACCTCCACCAAACAAGAAAGGGCGCCCAAAAATCCTCTCTGCCCCACCAGCTCCAACAGAAAAGGGCCGCACAAGGCGACCCTTTTCTGTTGGAGCTGGTGGAGAGATTCGAACTCTCGACCTGCTGATTACGAATCAGCTGCACTACCCCTGTGCTACACCAGCAAAATTCACAACAGATAGTATAGCATATCTTTGAAAAAAATGCAAGCCCCTTTTGAAAATTTCTTGCTTTTTTCTCTTTTCAAAGGGGACAGCGTAAGAAAAGCGGCGCTGTGCCACAGGCACAACGCCGCTTTTCTCATACCGTTAGCCACCTTTTTTAGCGCACTCCAGCGCCGCGCAAAGCGCAGCGGTGTTTTCCTCGCTGTATTCCAGCTCCTCGGAGATCACGCGCGCACACATCACGACCGACTCTTCGCCGGCACTGGTAAGGCCGTACAAAAGGTGCGTAAGACACGCGGCAAGCGACACGGCACAGGCAAACTCCCGCTCGCTTTGCGCGGGGCTTGCGTGGCGGAACACCAGATACGCGAAAAAGCGCTCGCACGCCGTGGCCAGTGCCCCCTCGGGCGCAAATTCCACGTCTACGGCGCGCGAAAAACGCGCGCGGTTGCGCTCGTTCAAGTACTCCAGATCCTCGAAAAGCGCGGCGAGCGCAGGCATCACGCCAAGGCCGTATGCGCACTCGATCTCGGCAAGGCGCAAAGCAAAGGGCACCGCGGCGTCGCGCAGCGCGGCGTACAGCGCCGCACGGCGGGCAAAAGCACTAAATTCTCCCACCGTTTTGGGGGTAATTTCCTCTTCGCCCTCTCCGATCCAGGCAAATTCGTCATAATCCTCGCTGTCAAGCACGATCCTTGCGGCTTCCTCACAGGCAAGCCCCAGACCACACTCCCACACACCGCCGATCTCGTGATAAAAGCGCGGGTGCTCGCGGCAGATCTCGCAAAGATACCCCTCGCCCAGCGCCGTGATGATGCGACACAGTCCCCGCGCGTCCAGATGAGGGCAGCGCTCCTCGGCGTCCAGGCGAAAATGCGCCCCGCCCTCACTCATCTCTATGCTTTTGCGAACGTTTTCCCCGATCTCCCCCGGCAGCGCGCGGTAACGCGCGAGGGTCTGTGCGTCCACGTCGATCTCCCAGCCCACACAGCAGCTGTGGCGACAGCGGTCGGCAATACACCGAAACGATACATAATAGCGCGGCACGCGCATCTCTCTCACCTCACTTCCCCACCAGTATAGCACAAAAGCACCGCTATAGCAAGAAAAAAAGCGCCTAACGGCGCTTTTTTTCACAAATATCCGCGGACGTCCACGGCAAGCTTTTCCTCCAGGTTGATGAGCCGCTTGCAGATATCCTTGACTCGCTCCTCGGCGGCTTTGTACTCGTTGAGATAGCGGTTGAGCGACTTCACGCCCATATTGCACCCGTCCGTCATCAGATCCGCGATCGTGTGGTCGCTGTCGTGCATGGCAAGCTTGGTGGCGGTCTTCATCCAGGACATGCCCTTGGCGATAGGATTGGGGTTTTTGCCGTCGTCATCATAACGCGAAAGCAGCTCCAGCATTTCCTCTTTCAGGACCTCGTGCTCCCTTTTGCACTCCTCCAAAAGCTTTTTCAGCTCACGGGAGCGCACGTAGGGCAGCACCTCGTCGATTGAGGTCACGCCCATCTTGACGCCTGCGTCACATTCGCGCAAAAGCTTTATGGTATCCGGTTCGATCATATTCTTCACCTTCCTTTTTTCAAAAGTGTGCCCCGCACAGCGCGTTTTGATACCTTTTCAAAAATAGTGGCATAACGGGTCGTATTTTTCTCAAACTACGTGTAAAAAAGGAGGATTTGCCTTGCCCTATTTCAACTATCACGCCACCGTGCGCCGTCTGCTCGCCGAGGGGAAACTGGTCCACTACTATTTCACGGAAAACCACCGCGGCATCCGCCCCGCACTGGTGCTGATCTTCGCCGACGAGTACCACCCCGTGATGCCGATCCGCGCCCACCGCTTTGCCGAGTATCTCCCGCTCTTGCCCCCCGACAAGGAAAAGAGGACTGAAATGTGAGCCACATTTTTCTCGTGCGAGCGTATCACGCTTGACGAAAGCGCGCGGGCGTGCTATAATAGCATCAGGACGGCTTGTCGAAGCAAGCTGAGAAAAGAGGTATTTGATATGTGCGAAACGAAATTTTACATCTGTGAGCATTGCGGCAACCTGATCGGTATGATCCACAGCGCGGGCGTGCCCGTGATGTGCTGCGGTCAGAAAATGACCAAGCTGGAACCGGGCGTGACCGACGCCGCCGCCGAAAAGCACGTGCCCGTGATCAGCTACAACGCAAACACCGTGACCGTCGCCATCGGCGAGGTCGAGCACCCGATGACCGAGGCGCACCACATTGGCTGGGTGTATCTCAAGACCGACAAGGGCGCACAGCGCAAGTGCCTTGCGGCGACCGACGCCCCCTTTGTGACCTTCGCGCTTTGCGAGGACGAAAAGCCCCTCGCCGCCTATGCCTACTGCAACCTGCACGGGCTGTGGGTCGCCGAGTACGAGGAGCCCGTGGTCTGCACGCTTTCCCCCGTGGACACGACCTCGAAGGAAAACTATAAGGTCTGCAACTGCAACAACGTCACCTACTTCGACATTCTGGACGCCATCGCGCACAGCGAAAAAATGGACACCCTGCTCGCACTGTTTGAAAACGTGAAGAACACCACCAAGTGCACCACGGGCTGTGGCGGCTGCTATGACAAGGTGATCAAGATCATCTCTGACGTGATGGCCAACGGCGAGGCACAGTAAGCCGAGAACAAAGATCGACACGACCTAAGGCGAAAAAATAAATCTACATAAAAAGCCGCACCGTACTCGGTGCGGCTTTTTCCATCCCTTTTTCGACACCCCACGACACGCGCGCATATACTGGGAATGAAAAATTTGCTTCGCGTGACTATTTTTTCGCCGAGCGGCAAAAAATAAGGGCAACGACACAAGTGGGGGGATCGGATATGACGGGCAGCGTCAAACGCGGCGATATTTATTATGCGGATTTAAGCCCGGTGGTGGGCTCAGAGCAGGGGGGCTTGCGCCCCGTGCTGATCATACAAAACGACGTGGGGAACAAATACAGCCCAACGGTGATCGCAGCAGCAATCACCTCGCGCATGGGCAAGACCAAGCTCCCCACACACATCGACGTGCACGCCGAGCGCGCAGGACTTTCCCGCGACTCGATCGTGCTGCTGGAGCAGCTGCGCACGCTGGATAAGCGGCGGCTGCGCGAAAAGCTCGGTCACCTTGACGAGCAGATGATGGGGGAGATCGACACCGCGATTGCGGTGAGTCTGGGTCTTGTGCCGCGCAGCACGGTGTTTGCCGCGCGGGAAAGCATGGGCGTGACGCCCACGCAAGCCGGCGCCGTGGCAGCCGTACCCGCCGAAAAAGGCGGCACCGCCCCCACCGCGCCGACTGGGACAACCTGATATAACAATACCAGATATTTTTTCACAAAGGGCTTGATTTTTCCTTTATTATCCTGTAAAATAAATAATGGTAGAAAAAATATAAGGAGATTTCAAAAATGGCTCTTATTACAACCAAGGAACTGTTCAAAAAGGCCTATGAGGGCGGCTACGCCATCGGTGCCTTCAACATCAACAATATGGAGATCATCCAGGCGATCACCGAGGCCGCCGCTGAGGAAAAGTCCCCTGTGATCCTGCAGGTTTCCTCCGGTGCGCGCAAGTATGCCAAGCACGCTTACCTGATGGGCCTTGCCAAGGCCGCCATTGAGGATAGCGGCATTGACCTTGCCCTCCACCTGGACCACGGCGCAGATTTCGAGATCTGCAAGTCCTGCATCGACGGCGGCTTCACCTCCGTGATGATCGACGGCTCTCACCACGATTACGAGGACAACGTGGCGCTCACCCGCAAGGTCGTGGAGTATGCACACGCACACGGCGTCGTCGTTGAGGGCGAGCTGGGCGTGCTGGCAGGCGTTGAGGACGACGTCGTTGCCGAGCATTCCTCCTACACCCGCCCCGAGGAGGTTGAGGACTTCGTCGCTCGCACGGGCGTTGACTCTCTCGCCATCTCGATCGGCACCTCTCACGGCGCTTACAAGTTCACCGCAAAGCAGTGCACCCGCAACGCCGACGGTATCCTGGTGCCGCCCCCCCTGCGCTTCGATATTCTTGAAGAGATCGAAAAGAGATTGCCCGGCTTCCCGATCGTTCTGCACGGTGCCTCCTCCGTTTCTCAGGCACACGTCAAGGAGATCAACGAGCTCGGCGGTGCACTTCCCGATGCCGTAGGTATCCCCGAAGAGCAGCTGAGAAAAGCAGCTAGCATGGCTGTGTGCAAGATCAACATCGACTCTGATATCCGCCTTGCCATGACCGCCGGCATCCGCCGCGTGTTCAGCAACAAGCCCGGCGTGTTCGACCCGAGAGATTACCTCTCCGTCGCCCGCAGCGAGGTCAAGGCCATGGTCCAGCACAAGATCAAGAACGTGCTCGGCTCCTCCGGCACGCTGTAAGAGATGCTTACAGGGCTGCTGCCATTGGCAGCAGCCCTTTGTTTTTCACACCGTTAGGGGGTAAATGATGTTTTACAGCGAAAAATTCCGCGTGCGCTGGCACGACACCGACGCCCGGCGCGAGATGCGCCCCAGCGAGGTGCTTGCCTATATGCAGGAGTGCGCCAACCACCAGTTTCTTTATCACGCCCGCTCCTTGGACGAGCTGCGCGACCGCGACGGCACGGGCTTTATCCTTTCCCGCATCGCCGTCGACTTTCTCTCTCCGATCCACGCCTACGAGGAGATCGAGGTGCGCACCGCCACCTGCGAGGGACACGGCTTTTGCTTTCCGCGCCGCTTTGAGATGCTGCGCGACGGAGAGCTTGTGGCACGCGCCATGTCGCAGTGGGCCATGGTGCGCGTGGCAGACCGATCACTCCTGCGTGTGAGCGAAGCGCCGCTGTGCTTTGGCGACGAGCCCGAGATCGAGACCTTCACGCCGCTGCGCCACCGCATGCCGCGCGAGCTTGCGCTTGAAGTGGTAGGCGAGCGCCGCATCGGCTATGCCGATCTGGACTACAATATGCATATGAACAACACCAAATACCCCGACACGGTATGTGATTTTCTGCCCGACCCTCTCGGCGTGCGCGTCACGGGAATGTCACTTTCCTACCTGCGAGAGGCCGCCTTCGGCGACCTTCTCAAGGTGGAGCGCGCCACAGACGGCAAGGGAAATTTTTATCTGAAAACAAGCAAGGACGGCGCCGAATGTCTCTCGGCACTTGTGCACACCGTCCCGAGAGAAAAGGAGTAAGCCATGTCGATCGAAAAGGTAAGATCCTATTTTGTCGCGCGCGGTATGGGCGCGCGCGTGATGGAGTTTGCGGTTTCCAGCGCCACGGTCGAGCTTGCCGCCGCCGCGCTTTCCTGTGCACCCGCGCGCATTGCCAAAACGCTGTCCTTTCTGGTGGACGGCGCCCCCATTCTGATCGTGGCGGCGGGCGATGCCAGGGTGGATAACCCCCGCTATAAGGCCACGTTCGGCGCCAAGGCAAAGATGCTCACCCCAGACGAGGCGCTGACACTAGTCGGCCACGCCGTGGGCGGCGTTTGCCCCTTTGCCACAAACGACGGCGTCAAGGTCTATCTGGACGTGTCCCTCAAGCGCTTTGAAACCGTATTCCCCGCTTGCGGCAGCAGCAACAGCGCCATTGAGCTGACCCTTGCCGAGCTGGAAGAGCACGCGGGCGCCAGCGCGTGGGTGGACGTTTGCAAGGGCTGGCGCGAGGAAGAAAGCGCCTGAGCACGCGCTCTATACATCAAAAAAGGAGAACAATCATGACACATGAACACGCATTTTCCTTCACCCGATTTCTGAAATTTGCCGCCCGCCTTTTCCTGATCGGCGTGCTGCTTATTGCCATCGGACTTGGCGCGGGCCTTGCCAGCGCACTGCTTTGTGCCAAGACCGAGTACAAAAAATACACCGGCACCATCTCGCTCAACGAAGCACAGCTGGCCAGCGTTACCCGCATCAGCTACACACAGGACGCGACGGTGCTTGGCACGTATGCCGCGCAGGTGATTGAAACCGCCGCGGAAACGACCGTCAAGACCAAGGTGTTCGACGCCGTGCAAAAGGAGCTTTACCCGCAGGAAAGCCAAGCCGACAAGCTTTCGCGCTTCCTTTCCGCGCTGGAGGTCAAGACCGCCACCAACGCGCTGACGGTCAGCTTTTCCTATGACGTTTCCGCCGCAAGCGACAGCGCTCGGGCGGAAAAGGAGGCCCTTGCACAGCGCGTGGTGTCCACCTATCTCTCGCTTTGTGCCGCGGCGATCCGCGACCGCCATACGGCGCTTGCCGAGGACAAGGCCTTCGAACGCGTGTTCAGCATCGGCAAGGTGCAGCAAAGCTACGAGCTTTCCCCCGCGCATCTGGCAAGCAACGAGGGCGCTTCTGTTGTCGGTCGCGCCGCCATCGGCGCCGCCGCAGGCGCGGCACTTGCCGCCGCGGTGATCTTTGCGCTCTATCTTTGCCTGCCCTATATCAAAAGCGTGCGGGACGTGCTCCCCTGCGAAAAGGCCGCCGTACTGCGCAGCAAGGACAAAAGCGCCGCTACTGCCCTCATCGCGCGCGCCAAGACTGCCAAGGCACGGCGCATCGCCATTCTCTCCCTTTCCGCTGACAACGATTATCTCGCCTGGACAAACGACCTTGTTGATCGCCTGAAGTCCTCGGGCGTCAGCGTCAGGGTGGTCTATTTCACCGCGCAGGACAGCGAATGGCTCACCTCTTTCCGGGAAAGCGAGATCGGCGGCGCGGAGCTGGAGCTGTATTTCTACAACGGTGACATTCCGGCCATCGCCTCCTTTGTGGCAAGCAACGCGGATTTCAGCGCCTTCTTCGTCAACCAGCGCCGCGTCAGCGCAAGCGTGCTGCGTGAGAGCGTGGAAGCGATCGCAAACGACAGCTACGGCTGCACCGTGATCCACAACCCGAACCTTTTCTACGTGGGATAACGCAACAAAAAGCCCCTTGGCTTCACGCCAAGGGGCTTTTTTT
>JAZRFG010000182.1:0-10519 GCA_045661265.1 Eubacteriales bacterium | reverse complement strand
AAAGCTTTTGCGGCATCCGACATTTTAGCAAGCGGATTGGTAATACGACGGCTGATAAGATAGGATGCAAAAAGCCTAACCCCCATAACACCAATCGATACGATTGTAATCAAGGAAACCGTCGCATTGACAGGTTGCTTCACAACCGACACTGGCAGACACACGAAAACTGTCGCCACGTATGTATCGGACAAATATATATTGGCGGCTGAATAATAATGCGCCTCGTGAAACAGTCCAAGATTTCCCTGCTCGTAGTCTACCGTGTTGCTATCATTGAAAGGCAAATAGCTTTCATCAATCACTTGAACAGATAGCTCGTGTGCCGTAGAATCGACATACCGTGTGCGCCCGTTCTCATCAGACACGAGAAGGAACGCCGCCGTATCGTCGGTCAATTTTGAAAGTGCCTCGGCAATCGTATTGCCTTCCTTCTCCCAAAATGAGCCCTCGGAAGAATTTCGCAAAAAACGGCGGTAACCGTCCTCGATCTCTTCACTTGCCGCTACCGAAACGTATGATAGCTCATCCTTGCGAAGATCGGAATAATAATAATTGATCGCCACACCGTTGATCAGAATCAAAACGGCGAAGGAAAAAATAAGAATGGTCAGAACAGCAAAGGAAAACCGTGAAAAAACACTTTGAAAATAGATGCGGTTTTTCTTCATTATACGTTGAAACGGAAGAGAACGATGTCACCGTCGGCAATCACGTATTCCTTGCCTTCAGAGCGCACAAGTCCCTTCTCCTTTGCCGCCGTCATAGAGCCGTTGGCAACAAGATCGTCAAACGCCACAACCTCGGCACGAATAAAGCCTCTCTCGAAGTCGCTATGGATCTTACCTGCCGCTTGAGGTGCCTTCGTACCCTTCACGATCGTCCAAGCGCGAACTTCTTTAGGCCCTGCCGTAAGATAGCTGATCAAGCCGAGAAGCGCGTAGCTTTCGCGGATCAAGCGGTCAAGACCACCCTCGGCAATACCGAGATCGGCAAGAAACTCCTTCTTTTCCTCCGCATCAAGCTCGGCGATCTCCGCCTCGATCTGTGCGCAAACAGGCAGCACCTCGGCATGCTCGCTTGCGGCAAATTCCTTCAATGCTACGTAATGGGGGTTGCCCAGAGGCTCCTCGCCTGCCTCGTCCTCGCTGACGTTGGCGGCGTAAATAACGGGCTTCATCGTGAGCAGGGGGGTGTCGTAGAGCATCGCGCGCTCATCGTCGGAAAGCTCGATGGTGCGGGCAGTGAAGCCGTCCGAGAGCGCCTGATAGATACGCTCAAACAGGGCAAGCTCTGCGCCCAGCGTTTTGTCGCCCTTCATGGCCTTTTTGACGCGGTCGATGCGACGCTCGACCATCTCCATATCAGAGAAGATCAGCTCCATATTGATGGTCTCCACGTCGCGCATCGGGTCGACGGCACCGTCCACGTGAATGATGTTGTCGTCGTTGAAGCAGCGCACCACGTGAATGATGGCGTCCACCTCGCGGATGTGGGAAAGGAACTTGTTGCCAAGACCCTCACCCTTGGAGGCGCCGCGCACAAGACCCGCGATGTCCACAAATTCGATGACGGCAGGGGTGTACTTTTCGGGCGCGTACATCTCGGCCAGATAGTCCATGCGCGTGTCGGGTACAGCCACCACGCCCACGTTGGGCTCGATGGTGCAGAACGGATAGTTTGCCGATTCTGCGCCCGCATTCGTCAGCGCGTTGAAAAGGGTGCTTTTGCCCACGTTGGGCAGCCCCACGATACCAAGCTTCATAAGTTTTTTCTCTCCTTACCCGACGCCGCGGCGTCGAAAACGTATAATCAATTTATTATACAACAAAACGGGGAATTTGGCAAGAGCTAACGCGAAATTTCAGCAAAGATCCGCTTTTTTGGCGCGGCGCGCGGGGGTGGCGAAAAAAACTTGCGAAAAAAGGCGGAATTTTTTAAAAAATTTTAAAAAACTCTTTTCAAAAAGGGTTAAGTGTGTTATAATACTAAAAAAAGTATGCCGCGGACGTGTAAAAATTGTGATTTTTGCGCTTTCCGGTGCATTTTGATGACGGAGGAACATAAAAATGGTCGGAACGAAAATTTTGGTTGTGGATGACGATCCCAATATCTGCGACATCCTCAAAACGCATTTTGAAAGCGAAGGGTGCGAGGTCATCACCGCCAACGACGGTGTAGAGGGTCTTTCCGTTTTCAAATCCGCTTCGCCCGATATTGCGCTTCTGGACGTTATGATGCCGAAAATGGACGGGCAGCAGCTGCTTGTGGAGATCCGCAAGGAGTCGCAGAAGCCCGTGATCATGGTCACCGCCAAGGGCGAGACCTTTGATAAGGTTCTGGGCCTTGAGATGGGTGCTGACGATTTCGTGGTCAAGCCCTTTGACCTCAAGGAGCTTTCCGCTCGCGTCAAGGCCGTGCTGCGTCGCTATCACTCCCACCTGCACAAGGAGGAGGACGACGACGCGATCAAGTATGAGAATTTTGAGATCAGCCAGAACCGCTTCGAGCTCAAGCTCCGCGGCAAAAAGGTTGACATCCCCCCCAAGGAGCTGCAGCTGCTTTACTGCCTTGCCTCTAATCCCAATCGCGTGTTCAGCCGCGAGCTACTGCTCGAGCATGTTTGGGATTTTGCCTTCCTTGGCGACTCCCGCACCGTGGACGTACATATCAAGCGTCTGCGCGAAAAGCTGGAGGGTGTGTCCGATAAGTGGGCGCTCAAGACCGTTTGGGGCATCGGTTATAAGTTCGAGCTGTATAACTGATCACACGTAGCCGTCGGCTACTCATTGCCGCCGCAGGAAACTTGCGGCGGCTTTGCTACTTTTTTGCAGAAGGGAGATCGCGATGTTCAAAAGTGTATTTGCGAAATATATCATCTCGTTCATGCTCATCATTTTTATCAGCTTCGCGCTCCTTGTTTCCATCATCACGGGCATGGTAGAGAATTATGCTGTGAACAGCAAGGAGCAGATCCTTTCCAAAACGGCGCACGGCGCGGCAGAGTTTCTCGGCGCGCGCACCGATACGAAAAGCCAGAACGTGTTTGAGCAGGTGATCTCCTCCGAGCGTGAGGACGTGGACCGTATGCTGACTGCCTTTGCAGGAATGGACGAGGATATCAGCATTCTTTTGGTCAACGAGGACGGCGACGTGATCCGTATGATCTCCGCAGACGGAAAGATCACAAGTGGCAACGGCCAGATCCCTGCGCATATTATGAATGAGGTCAACAACCTTGTTGAGCTTTCCGAGTTTGAGCAGCTGGAGGGCGTGTTCGATACCCCGCACCTGTTTTATACCGCGCCCGTGTTCACTGAGAACGAATATGTGTGCGGCACGGTGTTTGCTTGCGCAGCGTCCGCAAGACAAGACGCGCTCTTGGACGTGATGCTCAAGACCATTCTGATCAGCAGCCTTTGGGTCATGCTGGCGGCACTGATCGTGGTGTACATCGTCACCGAGCGCGTCATCGGCCCTCTCAAGGACATGAGCCGCATGGCGGGCGAGTTCGCCGCGGGCAATTACAGCGCGCGCGTGCCGGTTCGCGGCCGTGACGAGGTGGCGGCGCTTGCCGTGGCATTCAACGATATGGCGGATTCTATCGCCCGCCTTGAGGTGATGCGAAACACCTTTGTGGCAAACGTTTCTCACGATCTGCGCACCCCGATGACGACCATCTCGGGCTTCATCGACAATATTCTCTCGGGCGCGATCCCGCCCGAGCGCCACGCGCATTACCTGGAGGTCATTCGCACAGAGGTGGCGCGCCTCGCGCGCCTTGTGGCATCGCTTTTGGATATTTCCCGTATTCAGGCGGGAGATCGCAAGTTTGACAAAAAGCCCTTTGACGTGTGCGAGATGGCGCGCAGGATCCTGTTCTCCTTTGAGGGCAAGATCGACGCCAAGCGATTGGAGGTTGAGTTCCTTTGCGACGAGGATCGTATGCTGACGCTTGCGGATCACGACGCGATCTATCAAATTCTTTATAACATCTGCGACAATGCCGTGAAATTCTCAAGAGAGGGCGGCGTGCTGCGCGTAGCGCTCACCGCCATCAAGGACGATCACGTGCAGGTGTCTGTGTACAACGAGGGCGAGGGCATCGCTGCCGAGGACGTGCCTTACGTATTCGAGCGTTTCTACAAGGGCGACAAGAGCCGCGGCCTTGACAAGAGTGGCGTTGGTCTTGGACTTTTCATTTCCAAAACGATCATGGACGCGCACAACGAGCGCATCTGGGTGCGCAGCGAGCAGGGAAGCTTTTGTGAATTCAATTTCACACTTCCTCGTGCGTGAGCGAAAGGAGAATTTATGGAAGAAAATAAGGATATGCTGCCCGAGGAAGCGGATGAGCGTGCACAGGACGAGATGCAGGAGGTCGCAAGCGACGAGCGCGAGCCGTCTGTCGACTCCGCTGAGCCCACCGAGCCCTCGGACGTCGTGCAGGCCTCTGTCCCCGAGGCCCCGTGGGATTTCGGCGTGAGCGAGCCGCGCGAGAGATCCAAGGGCAAGGGGGCGTTCTTCGGCATTTTCAGTGCCGTGCTGGCTCTTTGTCTTGCACTGGTGATCGGGCTTTTGTTCGTCGGTGAAAATGGCTTTCATATCGTAAGAACGGTTGAGATCCTTCGCACGGTATATACCAAGACCGAGGCGGACGAGGGGGCGCCCCTTTCCGCGCAGGAGACGGCGGATATCGTCGCCAGATCCACCGTGACTGTTGTGTCGTATATTTCCCAGACAACGGCGAATGGCACACAGGTCGCACGGGCAAGCGGCTCGGGCTTCGTATATGATGATAAGGGACACATCTGCACCAATCACCACGTGATTGACGGTGCCACTCGCGTGCAGATCATGCTTTCCGATGGCACGGCGATCGACGCGGAGCTCGTTGGCTCTGACGCGCGCTCGGATCTTGCGGTTCTGAAGGCAGATCCTGCGCGCTTGACGCCCGCTACCCTTGGCACCTCAGTTGACCTTTTGGTGGGGGATAGCGTGGTGGCCGTGGGCACGCCGCTTGGCGCGGAGCTTTCTGGCACGGCGACTTTTGGCAGGATCTCCTGTACAGATCGCTGGCTTGCTGTGGACGACGATGGCAACGGCGTGTATGAGAAAAAGATCCGCGTGATCCAAACGGACACAGCCGTCAATCCCGGCAACTCGGGTGGCCCGATGGCGGATATGTACGGCCGCGTTGTGGGCATCGTGGTGCGCAAGATCTCGGGCAAGGAGGCCATCGGCTTTGCGATCCCGATCGACGGCGCCAAAACGGTGATAGATGCCATTATTAAAAACGGTGCATTTACCGGTCAAAACCCGCTGGTCGAGGGCAGATCCCTCATCGGTGTGACGGGTCACGGCGGTCAGAAGGGCGTGTGGTACACGGTCAATGAGCTGACGGGAGCGGTGAATTCCTCCTCCGTGGAAAAGCCGGGCTATCATTATATGCCCGTGGACGGCGTATACGTGATGAGCGTAGACGGCGCCAACGCCGCCGGCGTGCTTTACAGTGGGGACGTGATCCTTGCCGTAAACGGACTTCTGGTGTATGACACTCCGTCGTTGATCGATGCCGTCAATCTTTACAGAGTGGGACAGCGAATCAAGCTTGACATTTGGCGAGGGGACACCGTGATGACGGTGGAGATCACACTTGCCGAGGGCTGATGCCCTTACATAAGAAAGGTAGAGGACTATGTTTTGGATTTTTGAGGATCTTGCTCATATGACCGAGCAGAATATGATCTGGGTGACGCTTCTGCGCCTTAGCGTGGCAATGTTTTGCGGCGGCGTGATCGGTCTGGAGCGTGGCAGAAAGCGCCGCCCCGCGGGCTTTCGTACGCATATGCTGGTGTGTATCGGCGCGGCGCTTGCCATGCTGATCAGCCAGTATCTTTCCATGATGGTCACCACACACTGGCACGAGCTTGTCAGCTTTGAGGGGCAGATCAACACCGACGCCTCGCGTCTTGGCGCGCAGGTCATCAACGGTATTGGCTTCCTTGGTGCGGGCACGATCATCGTCACGGGTCGTCAGGAGGTCAAGGGACTTACCACCGCGGCGGGCCTTTGGGCTTCCGCCTGTATGGGTCTGGCCATCGGCGCGGGATTTGTGGAGGGCGCGTTCTTCGGCTGCGTGCTGATCAGCTTGACCATCATCGTGTTCAGCCGCTTGGAGCGCGTGATCGTTTCCCGTACCCGCAACATCAATCTTTACGTTGAGTTTGAGCACGTTGACGATCTGGGCAAGATCATTTCGGTGATCAAGGCACAGGATATTCGTATTTTCGACGTAGACGTGCGAAAGGCAAATGAAAAGAGAACGACGCAAAGCGGCGTATTCTCTGTGCGCTTGCCCAAGCGCATGCCGCACACCAAGATCATGACGGTGCTCGCCGGTGTGGAGGGTATCCGCACCATCGAAGAGCTGTAAGGAGGGTTGACCATGCAAGGATTTTTGGATATGATCCGTTTTACCAAGGATTTTCATATGTGGGGTGCCGTGCTGCGTATGCTGCTTGCCGTTATTTGCGGCGGCTTGATCGGCATCGAGCGCGAACATAAGCGCCGTCCTGCGGGCTTCCGTACGCACATTCTGATCTGTCTTGGCGCGTCGCTGACGACGCTGACCAGCCAGTATATTTACTTACAGCTGGATATGTTCACCGACCTTACCCGTCTTGGTGCGCAGGTGATCGCGGGCATCGGCTTCATCGGTGCAGGCACGATCATCGTTACCAAGCGCCGTCAGGTCAAGGGCTTGACCACGGCAGCGGGCCTTTGGGCGTCTGCCATCGTGGGTCTTGCCGTGGGTGCCGGCTACTTTGAGGCGGCGCTGATCGCCACCGCGATGATCCTTGTCGTCGAGCTGGTGCTTTCTCGCTTCGAGTGGTTCTTGATGTCTACCGCGCGCGACATTCACCTGTATGTGGAGTACAAGGAAAACGATACGTTGGAGGCGATCGACGAGTATTTGAGAGGCCGTAGCGTGCTGGTCACTGACCTGCACATCACCAAGGCGGCGGGCGACTCGCAGATGCCCTGCGCGATCTATTCGCTGCAGCTGCCCCGCAAGATGACGCACGATCGCGTGATGACCGCGCTGACCGAGATCTCGGGTGTGATTTCCGTTGAGGAGCTTTAAAATATCCCCTGACGGGTGAAAAACGCCCCGCGTTGGCTGCCATAGGCGCCGACGCGGGGCGTTTGCTCTTTTTTGCGCGATACTATTTACTTTCTTTACTAAATATGATAAAATAATAAGGTATGAAAGTGAGGTGGCCGCGTGCGACTGGATAAATTTTTAAGTGTGAGCGCCGTTGCCACGCGTACACAGGCGGGCAAGGCCGCAAGGGCGGGGCAGATCACCGTCAACGGTGTTCCCGTGAAAAAGGCGGACGTGCAGATCAACCCCGAAAGGGATCGTGTCGTGTATTGCGGGGCGGAGGTCTTTTATAAGCAATATCATTACGTACTGCTCAACAAGCCCGACGGCTACGTCAGCGCCACCGAGGACGGGCGCGACCCCACCGTGCTGGAGCTGCTTCCGCCGCAATACGCGGCGTTTGGCCTCTTTCCCTGCGGGCGACTGGATAAGCACACGCTCGGCCTTATGCTGCTCACCGACAACGGCGAGGTGGCACACCGCTTGCTCTCCCCGCGCCGACACGTGGCGAAACGGTATGCGTTTCGCTGCAAATTCCCCCTCACAAAAGAGGAATGCGAGCGCTTTCGAGAGGGACTTGTGCTGGAGGACGGCTACGAAACCAAGCCCGCCGACATCGAGTTGAACGAGGATATGCGCTCCGGCATCATCACGCTGGTCGAGGGCAAATATCACCAGATCAAGCGTATGCTGGAGGCGTTGCACAATCAGATCACGTATCTGGAGCGCATCTCCTTTGGCCCTCTTTCCCTGCCGGGGGATCTTGAGCGCGGCGCGTGGCGCGAGCTCACGCCTGCGGAGGAAGAGGCGATACTGAATGCCGCAAAATAAGAAGCTAACCGAAAGGATATCGATATGGAAATGATGAAAAAGCTGGCCGCTGAGCTCTCGCTCACGGTCGATCAGGTAGAGAAGACGGTTGCCCTGTTGGACGAGGGAAATACCATTCCCTTTATTTCCCGTTACCGCAAGGAGGTCACGGGCGGCCTTGATGACACTGTTCTTCGTAAATTGGAGGAGCGTTTGCGCTATCTGCGCAACATCGAGGCGCGCAAGGAGGAGGTTATCAAGCTCATCACCGAGCAGGAGAAGATGACCCCCGAGATCGAGGCCGCGATCCGCGCTGCCGTTACGATCACCGAGGTGGACGATATCTACCGCCCCTTCCGCCCGCACCGCAAGACGCGCGCTTCCGTGGCACGCGAGCGCGGGCTTGCCCCCCTTGCTGAGGCGCTGATGGAGCAAAAAAAGAGCTACGAGCCCGCGCTCGCGGACCTTGCGGCTACCTTCGTAGACGAGGAAAAGGGCGTACCCAGTGCAGAGGCGGCACTTGCCGGCGCAATGGACATCATTGCCGAGGAGATCTCGGACAATGCCGAGTATCGCAAGGCGATCCGCTCGCTTACCGTGCGCCACGGCTTCCTTTCCTCGAAAAAAGCGAAGGAGGAGGACTCGGTCTACGCCCAGTATTACGAGTACAGCGAGCCCGTGCACAAGGTGCCGGGACACCGCGCGCTTGCCATCAACCGCGGCGAGAAGGAAGAGTTCCTGAAGGTCGAGATCACCATCGACAAGGACATCATTCTCAATCACCTGTATGCGGCTGTGATGCGCCCGTGGGACAGCCCGGCCAAGGAGTACGTCAGCGCCGCCATCGTAGACAGCTACGACCGCCTGATCGCGCCCTCTGTAGAGCGTGAGATCCGCAATGACCTCTTTGACGAGGCATGCCGCGGTGCGATCGTGCTGTTCTCTGAAAATCTGCGTCATCTTCTCATGCAGGCACCTATTAAGGGTAAGGTCGTGCTTGGCTTCGATCCCGGCTATGCCCATGGCTGCAAGCTGGCCGTGTGTGATCCCACCGGCAAGGTGCTGGATACCGCCGTGGTCTATCCCACACAGGGCGCGGGCCGCGCCGAGCAGGCAAAGACCGTGATGGCGCGCCTCATTACCAAATGGAGCGTGGACGTGATCGCCATCGGCAACGGCACGGCTTCGCGTGAGAGCGAGAAATTCGTGGCCGAGCTGCTTCGCGAGATGCGCGTTGACACCAAGTATATCATCGTCAGCGAGTCGGGTGCTTCGGTCTATTCCGCCTCAAAGCTCGCGGCAGACGAATTTCCGGAATTCGACGTAATGCAGCGCTCCGCGGTGTCGATCGCACGCCGCTTGCAGGATCCGCTCGCGGAGCTGGTGAAGATCGATCCCAAGGCGATCGGCGTGGGACAGTATCAGCACGATATGAAGCCCGCGATGCTGGATGAGTCGCTTTGCGGCGTGGTCGAGGACTGTGTGAACAGTGTGGGCGTGGATCTCAATACCGCTTCTCATTCGCTGCTTTCCTATATTTCCGGCATCAACGCCACCAGCGCGAAAAACATCGTGAAATACCGCGAAGAAAACGGTGCATTCAAGACGCGTGCCGAGGTTCTGAAGGTGCCGCGCATCGGCGCCAAGGCCTATGAGCAGTGTGCGGGCTTTTTGCGCGTTCCCGGCTCCAAGGAGTTGCTGGACAACACCGCGGTGCACCCCGAATCCTACGCCGCAGCCCGCGCGCTGCTCGCACGCTTCGGCTATACCAAGGAGGACGTGAGGGCAGGCAAGCTCTCCGGCATTGGCGGACGTCTTCGCACCGAGGGCGTGGCAAAGGTGGCCGCCGAGCTTGGTGTGGGTGAGCCCACGCTTTTGGATATTGCCGCCGAGCTGGAAAAGCCCGGACGCGATCTGCGCGACGATTTCGCGCCTCCCGTGCTGCGCGAGGACGTGCTGGATATGGCAGACCTGCAGGAGGGCATGATGCTCACGGGCACGGTGCGAAACGTCATCGACTTCGGCGCTTTCGTGGACATCGGCGTGCATCAGGACGGTCTTGTCCACATCTCCGAGCTCTCGGATCGCTTCATCAAGCATCCCCGTGAGGTGGTGTCGGTGGGCGATATCGTGCAGGTGCGCGTGCTTTCCGTCGATCTGAAGAAAAAGCGCATCGCTCTGTCGATGAAAAAGCCGCGCGAGCAGCAGAAGAAGGGATAATTTATTCATAAATGAACGCAATATTTCGTTCACAAACCTCGTGGCACTGCACCCCGTCCCTGTAAGGGCAAAATTGCTTGTGCATTGTGCATAAACGTGGTGAGGAAATTTTGGAGGATTATCCTCTTCCCATACAGACAGAAATTTGTTATAATATTATATGTTAGAATATTAGGTTTTGGGTGCAAAAAGCACCCCACCAAGGAGGATTACACATGGCAAGCTTATCGCTCAGACACATTTACAAGAAGTATCCCGGTGGCGTTACCGCCGTTTCCGACTTCAACCTTGAGATCAAGGACAAGGAGTTTATCGTTTTCG
>JAZRFG010000181.1:0-11188 GCA_045661265.1 Eubacteriales bacterium | reverse complement strand
CGGGGGGGAGATGCAACCGTTGACGCGGCAATCGCGGCGTTGGCGGCAGGCACGGGACACTCGCCGATCATGGCAAGACTCTTATATACACGCGGATACCGCACGCCCGAGGAGGTGGAGGCGTTTTTCCATCAGGAAAGCGCGTGCCTCCACGATCCCTTCCTCCTGCAGGACATCGTGCCTGCGGTGGAGCGCATCGAGGCGGCTCTTGAGAGAGGCGAGCGTATCGCGATTTACGGTGACTACGACGTGGACGGCGTGACCTCGGTCAGTATGCTTTACTTGTATCTGACGGGAATGGGCGCGGACGTGGGATACTATATCCCCAGTCGTGCGGGGGAGGGCTATGGCCTTTCCCTTGCTGCGCTGGATAAGCTGCGCGCGCAGGGCGTGAGCTGCGTGATCACCGTGGACACGGGTATCACTGCCTGCGAGGAAGCGGCATATGCGCGTGAGATCGGCATCGACATGGTCATCACCGACCACCACGAGTGCCGTGCAACGCTGCCCGATGCCGCGGCAGTGGTCAACCCTCACCGCCCCGATTGCCCCTATCCTTTCAAGGAGCTGGCGGGCGTTGGCGTGGTGTTCAAGCTGATCGCCGCTTACGAGGCGACGCTGGGTGCCGAGCGCGGCGAGCCCGAGATCGAGGGCGTGCGTCGTATTGCGGCGCGCTTTGCCGATCTTGTGGCCATTGGCACGATCGCCGACGTGATGCCGATCACCGACGAGAACCGTCTGATCGTCACGCTGGGCCTTCGTCAGATTGAGAACACCGAGCGCGTGGGTCTTGCTGCGCTTCTGGACGAGGCATCTGCGGGCGCCGGCGGCAAGCCGCAAAGACGCCGCAAGATCACCTCCTCCTTTATCGGCTTTGGCGTGGCGCCCCGCATCAATGCGGCCGGCAGAATGAGCGAGGCATCGCTCGCCGTGGAGCTGCTGCTCGCCGATACACATGAAAAGGCGGTGCAGATGGCCGCACATCTGTGCGAGATCAACCGTATGCGCCAGAGCGAGGAAAATACCATCGCCGAGCAGGCGTACCGCCGCATTGAGGAGGAGTTCGATCCCGACACCACGCGCGTGCTGGTGCTGGAGGACGATCACTGGCGGCAGGGCATTATCGGAATCGTGTCCTCGCGCATCACCGAGCGCTATGGACTTCCCTCTATCCTTGTTTCCTTTGACGGCGCAACGAGCGGGTTTGACAGCCCCGACGATCAGGGTAAGGGCTCCGGTCGCAGTGTCAAGGGCATGAACCTTGTCGAGGCGCTTACCGCCTGCGAGGATCTGCTGGTGAAATTTGGCGGCCACGAGCTGGCGGCGGGTCTTACCATTTGCCGCGATAAGCTGGACGAGTTCCGCGCGCGCATCAACGCGTACGCGGCAAAATGCTTGCCGGACGGAGGCGTCAGCGCCCGATTGGAGGCGGATCTTGAGCTGGATATCCACGACGTCAGTATCCCGCTGGCCGAGGAGATCTCTCGCCTTGAGCCCTTTGGCGTGGCTAACCCCGTGCCGCACTTTATCCTGCGCGACCTCACGCTGGAGCGCGTGAGTGAGCTTGGCGGGGGCAAGCATCTGAAATTGCAGGTGGGCAAGGGCGGCGTGTCCCTCACGGCTATGCTGTTTTCCACGCCCCGCTCGCGCTTCCCGTTTGTCGAGGGGGATCGCATCGATCTGCTCGGCACGCTGGATATCAACGAGTTCCGTGATATCCGCACGGTGCAGCTGATCGTGCAGGATTTCAAATCCTCCTGCCGCTATGAGGACGAATGCAACGGGCACGTTGCACGCTACCGCGCCGTGCGCGCGGGCGCAGAGCTTACGGCCGCCGAGGATATGATCCCCGTGCGCGAGGATTTTGCGCACGTATACAACGTGCTGCGCCGCGAGTTCCGTCAGGGTAAGGATATTTTTGCCGAGCGAGCACTTTTGCCGATGATCAATGCCGGTGCGCCGCATCCGATCAATTACGGCAAGATGAAATACATTCTGGAGGTCTTTCACGAGCTGAAGATCTGCGGCGTGGAGGAGATCGAACAGGGCGTTTATCGCTTTGACATCTACTTCAACGCCTCGAAAACAAGCATTGAAAAGTCCTCTATCCTCAAGAAACTGAAAAGCCAGTGCAAGGGCTGAAAGGAGAAGCGCTATGTCACATTCTTCATATGATGCTGCCGCGGTAGCGGAGCGCTTTTTCGGGGCGCTTGCGGCTTCGTCCAATCACTATAACATGGAAAAGATCAAGGCGGCGTATTTTTACGCCGCGATGCTGCACGAGGGGCAGATGCGCAAGAGCGGCGAGCCCTATATCTCCCACCCGCTGGAGGTGGCACAGATCGTGGTATCCCTTGGTCTTGACACCGATTCGATCTGTGCCGCGCTTTTGCACGACACGGTCGAGGATTGCGCTGATAAGACCAATCTCAAGGAGATTGAAAAGCGCTTTGGCGCGGACGTGGCGCTGATCGTGGACGGCCTTACCAAGATCGTGTTTTTGCAGGTCGAGGATAAGGAAGAAAGCCACATCGAAACGCTGCGCAAAATGCTCTTGGCGATGGCGCGCGACGTGCGCGTGATCTTCATCAAGCTTTGTGACCGTCTGCACAATATGCGTACGCTGGGCGCCAAGTCCGAGGAAAAGCAGCGCATCACCGCGCTGGAAACGATGCACGTTTACGCGCCTCTGGCGCACCGTCTCGGTATCCAGCGTATCAAGCAGGAGCTGGAAAACATCGGTCTGCGCTATCTTGACCCCTACGGCTATAAGGAGGTCAAGGACGACGTGGAGGCCAAGTACGGCCGCCACACCGACTTCGTCGAGCACATCCGCAAGGAGGTGGGCGACAAGCTGCGCGAGAACAACATCAATTTCACCCTGGAGGGGCGTATCAAGTCGGTGTACAGCATCTACAAGAAGATGTACACGCAGAACAAGAGCTTTGACGAGATCTATGACTTCTACGCGCTTCGAATCATCGTGGACACCGAGCTGGAATGTTATACCGCGCTCGGTCTGATCCACGAGATGTATAACTCGATGCCCGGTCGCTTCAAGGACTATATCTCCACCCCCAAGCCCAACCTTTACCGCTCGCTGCATACCACGGTCATCGGCCGTTACGGTATTCCCTTTGAGGTGCAGACCCGTACGCACGAGATGCATCGCGTGGCAGAGTACGGTATCGCTGCGCACTGGAAGTATAAGTCGGGCGCCGAGGGCAAGGCGGATATGGACAAAAAGCTGGAGTGGGTGGCGCGCCTCGTGGAAAGCGAGGGTGATACCCGCGATCCCGACGAGTTCATGAACGTCTTCAAGACAGACGTGTTCCAGGACGAAACTTTTGTCTTTACCCCCAAGGGTGACGTGATCACCCTGCCGCAGGGTGCCACGGTCATCGACTTTGCCTACGCCATTCACTCGGCGGTGGGCAACAAGATGGTGGGAGCCAAGATCAATGGTATGATCGTTTCCATCGACCGCGTGCCCAACAGCGGCGAGATCGTGGAGATCATTACGTCCAATTCCTGCAAGGGCCCCAGCCGCGACTGGCTCAACATCGTCAAAACGGGTGGTGCGCGTGCCAAGATCCGCCAGTGGTCCAAAAAGGAAAAGCGTGACGAGAACATCGTCGTGGGTCGTGCCGCGATCGATATGGAATGCAAGAAATTCGGCCGCCCCGCCACCGAGAGCCAGCGCGCCGAGGTGGTCAGCGCTCTTGCGGCACGCGCGGGCTTTGCCAGCGCAGAGGACCTGTACAACACCATCGGTTACGGCGGCGTGACCGTGTCCAAGCTTGCCACGCGCTTGCGCGAGGAGTTTGATAAGGTCGTTCGCCCCGAGGAAAAGGAGCAAGCTCCAAAGCCCTTGGAGGTCGAGGATATCCGCGTGGCTCCCACGCCACGCCACATCAAGCACAACAGCGGTATCGTGGTGGACGGCGCGCACGGCTGCGCCGTCAAGTTCGCCAAGTGCTGCAACCCCCTGCCCGGTGACAGTGTCATCGGCTTCATCACCAAGGGATTTGGCATCTCGATCCATAAGGTGGATTGTCCGAACGTGGAACAGGGCATGAAGAAGCTGGAGGATGCCGACCGCTGGGTCGAGGCACACTGGGAGAACGGCGGCAAGGGACGCGAGAGCGACGTGTACGAGGCGCTGGTGCAGATCCACGCTTACAGCAGCCTCACCATTCTTGCCGAGATCACCATGGCGCTTGCCGATATGAAGGTGCTGCTTTTGCAGATCAATACACAGAAGAAAAACGACGGGCAGCTGATCATCAACCTGAAGATCAGCTGCAAGAACGTCGATCACTATCACTCGATCGTGGCGCGTCTGAAGGGACTTCGCGACGTGATCGCGATCGACCGAGGTTACTCGTGATCGCCGTGCTGCAACGCGCCTCCCGCGCCTTTGTCGAGGTGCAGGAGCGCGTGGTCGGCGAGATCGGCAAGGGACTTTTGATCCTGCTCGGCGTGGCCGAAGGGGATACCGAAAAGGAAGCCGAAATGCTTGCCGCCAAGATCCTCAAATGCCGCATTTTTGAGGACGAGAACGGCAAAATGAACCGCAGCGTCACCGACGTTTCGGGCGGGGCGCTGGTGGTGTCGAACTTTACGCTGCTTGCCAACTATCGCCGCGGCAATCGCCCCGATTTTATGGGCGCGGCCGCACCCGCGCGTGCAAATGAGCTGTATTTGTATTTTACCGATCTTCTCCGCCGTGAGCTTTCCCTCGTGCAAACGGGCGAGTTCGGTGCCGAGATGCAAGTCGGTCTTGTGGGGGACGGCCCCATTACCATCGTGATGAACACGGACGTGTTAAAACAAACGAAAAAGGAGAGCTAAGATGAAGCTCTATGTTACCGGCAACGTCAACGAATATTACGTGCAGACGTTGTGTATGATATTTTTCCCGGGAGAAAAGTTTTCCGGCGAGGAAGAGCCGGGCGCGCCCGTGATGTGGATGGACGTGACCGAGGACGAAAACGAGGTCATTGCCACCGCGCGCCTTTGCTATCGCGGCAAGGAAACGCGCGCCGCCAAGGTCTATGCCTTTGACGGGGAGAACACCAAGGACCGCACGCGCAAGATCGCCGTGGGGCACGCCGTGCTTTCCTCGGCGGGTGAGATGATGCACTATCGCCCCTCCTGGGGTATGCTGACGGGCGTGCGCCCCTCCAAGGTCGCGACCGAGCTTTTGCAAAAGGGGCTTAGCAAGACCCAGGTGCGCAAAAAGCTTGCCTCGCAGTATCAGGTCTTTGCCAAAAAGGCGGCGCTTGCCACCGACGTGGCGATCCGCGAGCAAAAGATCATCGGCAATCCTCACCCTAAAGATTGCAGCGTTTACATCTCGATCCCGTTCTGCCCCACGCGCTGCTCCTACTGCTCGTTCGTGTCCTATACGTCCAAGCGGTTGCTCTCGCTCATCCCCGACTATCTCACGCTTCTTTGCCGCGAGGTTAGACAAAAGTTTGCGACCATCAAAGAGCTGGGGCTTCACGTTCGCACCGTATATATCGGCGGCGGCACGCCCACTATTCTCACCGAGGAGCAGTTGGAAACTCTGCTTTCTACGGTGGCGGAGTGCACCGACATCACGGCGCTGGAGGAATACACGCTGGAGTCGGGCCGCCCTGACACCATCACCAAGGGCAAGATGGAGCTTGCCAAAAAATACGGCGTAACACGCGTGTGTGTCAATCCCCAAACGCTTTGTGACGAGGTATTGCGGGGCGTTGGCAGATGCCATTCTGCCGAGGATTTTCGCCGCTCCTATGATATTGCACGCGAGGCGGGCATAGATTGTATCAATACCGATCTGATCGTCGGCCTACCGGGCGACACCTACGAGAGCTTTTGCGAAAGCTTTGATGAGATCCTGCGCATGGCGCCGGAGAACATCACGGTGCATACCTTCTGTGTGAAAAAATCCGCAGAGATCCTGCGCGAGGGCAAGCGCGTCTACAACTTGCGTGGCGGCGATGCCGGCAAGTGTGTGGACTATTCGCAGATCCGCGCAACGGAGGAGGGGTATGCCCCCTACTATATGTACCGCCAGAAGAATATGGTGGGCAACTTTGAAAACGTGGGCTTTGCCAAGGAGGGCAAGGAGTGCCTTTACAACATCTACATGATGGAGGAGGTGCACTCGATCTTTGCCGCGGGCGCGGGCGCCGTCACCAAGCTGGTGGACTACGCCGCACCGGAAAGCGGAAAGAAGTCCTTCATTGCGCGTCTGTTCAATCCCAAATATCCGTATGAATATCTGGAATCGGACGGTGGCATCTCACAGGCCGAGGAGATCGTGAAATTTTACGGGGAGCGTGAGCTGTAAGTCGTCTCCCCCGTGAGAGGTGATGCGATTTGTCGCGTGAGGCGACGGCCCCCGAAGGCAAAAAACTGTTAAGGGGCGTGCTGGTTCTGATGCCGGCCGCCCTTTTTTCCAAGATCGTCGGGATGTTTTATAAGATCCCGCTGCTCTTCATCGTGGGCGTGGAGGGAATGGCGTATTTTTTGGCCGCCTATCACGTCTACTCGCTTTTGTTCGTTCTGTCTGCCACGGGCTTGCCCACAGCGCTTTCCTTGCAGATCTCCCGCGCCCTCGCGCGCGGCGAGCGGCGAAGCACGGGGCGTGTGCTCGGTGTGGCGATGCTGCTTTTTCTCTTGCTGGGCCTTGGGGGAAGCGCTCTGCTTTTCTTTGGTGCCAACGAGCTTGCCGCGCGGCTTTCGATGGGGGAGGCCGCCGCCGCGCTTGCGGCGATCTCGCCCTCGCTCTTTCTTGCCGCCTTCATCGGGGCGGGGAAGGGATATTTTCAAGGACACAGCCGTATGGGCCCCACCGCGCTTTGCGAGGTGCTGGAGGCGGCGGGAAAGCTGGGGTTTGGCTTGGGGCTTGCCCTGTATGCCAAGCGTGCGGGAATGCCCGCACCTCAAGTGGCTGCCTTCGCCGTACTCGGTATCACCGCGGGGATGGCGCTTTCCGCCCTTTCCCTTGCGGTACCGCTTCTCATATCCCTTGTCAAGGCGAGAGGGGAGAAAGGGGAAGAAGCACTCCCTGCGCGGCGGCGCGTGCTTTTTGAGCTTTGCCGCGTAGCACTTCCCATCACGCTTGGCGCATGTGTGATGAGCGTGGTGAGCTTGCTGGATACCGTGCTGATCTCGGCGCGATTGCAGCGCGCGGGCTTTCCCGTGGGCGTGGCGAACGCGATGTACAGCAGCTACGGCAATCTCGCGATCCCGCTTTATAATCTGGTGCCCGCCTTGCTGTCCCCTGTGACACTGGCGCTGATGCCGTTGCTTGGCGGCGCGATGACAAGCAGGGACGAGGCAGGCGCGCGCGGCACGCTGCGCGTTGCCGTGCGCCTTTGCGCCCTTGTGGGGATCCCCGCTTCGCTGGGGCTTTGCATATTTGCGCGTCCCCTGCTTTCGCTGATCTTTGCGGGGCAGACGGCGGCGATCGACGTGGCGGCGCCGTTGCTCAGCGTTCTGGCGCTCTCGGTGCTGCCCGCGGTGCTGATCGCCGTGCTTGGCGGCGCACTACAAGCCACGGGGCATACGCTGGCGCCTGTTTGGGCGATGGGTGCGGGTGCTTGTGTGAAGCTTGTGTGCGAGAGCATGCTGCTCACGCTTCCCGGTGTCTATCTGTACGGCGCGCCGATCAGCACGCTTTGCTGTACACTCACGGTGCTTGCACTGGAATGGGTGGCGCTTTCCCGCTTTTTACCCTTTGTGCCGATTGCGCCGCGCGATCTGTTTTGGCCGCTGCTCGCCGCCGTGCCGGCGATGCTGCTTGGCATTGGGGCGTATGCCGTGCTGCAGCTTCGCGCGAGGGGTAGCGCGTGGGTGATGCTGCCCGTGCTTTTGCTGGTGGGGGGAGTGATGCTTCTTTTGTCGCTGATGCTCGGTGCTTTGAAAAAAGAGGATCTGTTGGCTCTGCCTGCGGGGGATAAGCTTTGCGTTTTGTTGGAAAAATGTAAATTGTTGAAATAGAGGATAAGAAAATGCAGACCGGTGAAAAAATCAAGGAAATTTTGAAAAAAACTGTATACGATGCAAGCGATCTTGCCAAGATAGTAGAGATCCTGCGCGCCCCCGGTGGGTGCCCGTGGGACCGCGAGCAAACGCACGAGAGCATTCGTAAGGATTTCATCGAGGAGACCTATGAGGTGATCGAGGCAATCGACAACAAGGATCCCGCACTTTTGCGCGAGGAGCTGGGCGACGTGCTTTTGCAGATCGCTATGCACGCCGAAATGGAGCGCGAGGCGGGTCGGTGCACCTTTGACGACATCGCAAACGATGTGTGCCAAAAAATGATCCACCGCCACCCCCACGTGTTCGGGGATGTGAAGGCGGACACCAGCGCCGAGGTGCTTTCCAATTGGGAAGTGATCAAGAGTGAGGAGAAAAAGCGCGAGAGCGTGACGGATAAGCTCACTGCCATTCCGCGCCAATTTCCCGCGCTGATGCGCGCCGTCAAGGTGGGTAAAAAGGCGTCCGTGATGGACTTTCCCGATGCCGAGAGCGTGGCGAAAAAGGTGGAGGAGGAGCTTGCCGAGGTGCGCGAGGCAATGCTTGCCGGCGACGAGGTGCAGATCGCCGAGGAGATGGGGGATCTGCTGCTCACCGTGGCCAGTCTTGCAAGAAAGCTGCACGTGGATGCGGAGTTGGCGCTCACAGCCGCCACAGACAAGTTTATCGCCCGTTTTTCCGCTGTGGAAAAGGCGGTTTTGGCCGCGGGCAAGCGCTTTGAGGAGCTGAGCGACGCGGAGTTGGACGTTATTTGGCGAAATTGCAAAGAAAGTATGAAAAAATAAAGAAAACGTGCGAAAAATATCTAAAAAAACCCTTGATTTTTTTCCAGTGTTATGATAAAATGTATATAACGCAGGGAAAGACATTCCGTTTTCTCTCGTACAAAATCACGAAAGGAAGTATTTCCAATGAACAAAGCAGAACTGATTCAGGCCGTCGCAGCCAAGAGCGGACTTTCCAAGAAGGATGCAGAGGCAGCAGTTGCTGCCGTGATCGAATCCGTCACCGATGCCCTCAAGGCAGGTGATAAGGTTTCTCTTGTTGGCTTTGGCACCTTTGCTGTTAAGGCACGCGCCGCTCGCACCGGCAAGAACCCCCAGACCGGCGAAGAGATCCAGATCGCAGCTTGCAAGGTTCCTGCATTTGCAGCAGGCAAGGCACTGAAGGACGCTATTCAGTAAGAAAAAGAAAAATTGCGGCGGGGAGATCCCGCCGCTTTTTTTGGAGAAGATATGAGATTAGATAAGTATTTGAAGGTGTCGCGCATCATCAAGCGCCGCACCGTAGCAAACGAAGCGTGCGATGCCGCGCGCATTACCGTCAACGGCAGACCCGCCAAGGCCTCCTATGACGTGAAGGAAAACGACGTGATCGAGGTCGGCTTCGGCACCCGCACGCTCAAGGTGCGCGTGCTTTCGGTCAAGGAGATCGTGGGCAAGGCGGACGCCGCCGCGCTTTACGAGGTGATCGAATAAAATCCCCCCTCGCTGCATATATTGTAGCAAAAAACGAGGGGGACGCTATGACACAAAAGACGGCGGCAGAGGAAAAAAAGCATACGCTTTGCATCACGGCCCGCGCCAAGGCCTCGCTCACAGGTGTGTGCGACGTGCAAAGCTTTGACGAACGCTGTGTGATCTTAAAAACGGACTGCGGCGAAATGACCGTGGAGGGCGAGGAGCTGCGCGTGGGAACGCTGGACGTGGAGCGCGGCGTGGTGGAGCTGACAGGGCATATCTGCGCGCTGTATTACAGCGATGCCGCCCCCCAGAAAAAGGGCTTGCGCGCGCGATTTTTCGGCTGATGGAGATCTATCCGCAACGGCAGCTTGCCATGTTTTTGGCCGCGGTATGGCTGGGAGCGTCTATGGGCGCGTTCCGCATGCTCCTGCAGGCGTTACGCACGCTGGTGGGCGCGTATGCGCCCCCGGAGTATATGCGCGCGCGTTACGCGCGCCCTTTGCCGCTGCTACGCGTGCCTGTGCGCTTTGAGCAGGGAAAAACGCGCCGAATATGGCGTGTGCTGGTGGTCTTTGTTTTTGACCTTTTCTTCTGCCTTTTTTTCTGTGTGTCGCTTATTTTACTGCTTTACCGCTACAACGATGGGGCCTGGCGCCTTTCTGTTCCGCTGCTCTCGTTTGCGGGCTTGTGGGCGTTTTGTCTTGTGTCGCGCCGATTTTTTGCGCGTGCCAATGACTATCTTGCCTATTTTCTTGCGGTGGTGGTGCTTTATACAAAAGCGGTGCTTTGCTTGCCATTGCGGGTGCTTTGGCGGCTTTGTCGTCGCCTTTTGCTTCGCCCAATTTTGGCTTTGTGGCGGGGAACTTGTGAAAAACGGCGCCGTGCACGCACACAGGCGCTTTGCCGTGCAGAGCTGGCACTTGCCGCGCGCGGGAAGTTGATCTGAGAAAGGAAAAGACTGATGTCAAAAAAGAAGATCTCGTTTTTGGAGTGGATGCTGCGCCTTTTGATCTTGCTGCTGGTTTGCGTGGCAGTGTTCGTGGGTTTTCAGCGTCTGAGCCGGTGGAACGAGTTGCAAAAGCAAAAGGAAGAGTTGGAAAAACAAAAGACCGAGATGCAGCAGTCACAGGAATAATTTCTTGTATAAAATCCCCCCGAAATGCAAAAACTGGTCATAACAGCATTTTGGAAGGGGGGAAGCAATATGTCTTCTATGCTAATGGAGCTGGTGGGGCGTAAGTGCCTTTTGAAGACCGAGGACGAGGAATACCTTGCGGGGGATCCCGATCTGCCCTGTCGCGTGACGGGGGCGGACGAGGAATGGATCCGCGTGTCCTTTGCAGACGAGGACGGGGGGCATCTTTCGCGCATGGTGCGCGTGGAGTCGCTCTCGGACATTTTGATCTTTGAGGAATAAGAAAAACGGCGGTGAAAACCGCCGTTTTTCTTTATGCGAGAACGCCCTCCAAAAAGATTTTCAGGCCGATCGCGACGAGGATCACGCCGCCGAAGACGCTGGCCTTACGCTCCAGCTTCGTGCCGAATTTTTTGCCGATCATCACGCCTGCGGCGCAGATGCCGAAGGTCAGCACGCCGATCACAAGGCAGGCGACAAAGGCCTGCAGCAGATTATAATCCGCAATGGTGAAGCCGACGGAAAGCGCGTCGATCGAGGTGGCGATGCC
>JAZRFG010000180.1:0-2324 GCA_045661265.1 Eubacteriales bacterium | reverse complement strand
TGCCCTACACCAGCGAGCGCGCACGTGAAAAGGTGCTTGAGCTTGCCGCCGAGGTTGCTCGCTGGGCAGGCAGCATTCAGGTACACGTCATTTCGCTCACGCACATTCAAGAGGAGCTTGTTAAAAATTGCAACGAGGAATATTTCACATTGCTGCTGCGCCGCTATATGATGGAGCTTTCCAACCGCGTGGCACAGAAGTCCTCCTGCGAGGCGCTGATCACGGGCGAGAGCCTCGGCCAGGTGGCGTCCCAGACGATGCAGGCGCTTTACGTGACCAACGCCGTGTCCCGCTATCCTGTGTTCCGTCCCCTTATCGGTATGGACAAGGACGAGATCGTGCAGATCTCCCGCCGTATCGACACCTTTGAAACCTCTATCCTGCCCTATGAGGACTGCTGCACCGTCTTTACGCCCAAGCACCCCAAGACCAAGCCGGTTCCGGCACTGGTTGAGGAGCAGGAGCGCAAGCTGCCTTTCGATCAGCTTTGCGACGAGGCGATGGAAACCTTGCAGACCTTTTACATTAAGGCGAAATTTTAAGGAGCAAATCAATGACCAAGATTGATATTTTTTCCGGCTTTCTCGGTGCGGGCAAGACGACTCTGATCAAAAAGCTGATCAAACAGGCGTACGCCGGCGAGCGTTTGGTGCTGATCGAAAACGAGTTCGGTGAGATCGGCGTGGACGGCGGCTTTTTGGCGGACGCGGGTGTGAACGTGACCGAGATGAATTCGGGTTGCATCTGCTGCTCGCTGGTGGGCGACTTCAGCAAGGCGCTTTTGCAGGTGCTGGACGAGTACCACCCCGACCGCATTCTCATCGAGCCCTCCGGCGTCGGCAAGCTTTCCGACGTGGTGCGCGCTGTGAAAAGCGTGGGCGAGGATCGCCTTGAGATCTGCGCGCTTGTGACCGTGGTGGACGCGGGCAAGTGCCGCATGTATATGAAGAATTTCGGCGAGTTTTTCGGTGACCAGATCGCCCACGCGGGCGCCATTGTCCTCTCGCATACGGGCAAGCTTTCGGGCGAGCGCGTGGACGCCGCCGTGGCACTTTGCCGCGCGCAAAACGAGGACGCGGTGATCGTGACCACCGACTGGGACGCGCTCACGGGCGCGCAACTGCGCGAGGCCATTGAGCGCCGCGACACCCTCTCGGCCGCCAAGGAAGCACTCGCACACGAGCACGAGCATCATCACCACCATCACCACGAGCACGGTGAGCACTGCGAGTGCGGTTGCCACGAGCACCATCATGAGGAGCATAAGCATCACCACGAGGAGCACGAGCATCACCACGAGGAGCACGAGCATCACCACGAGGAGCACGAGCATCACCACGAGGAGCACGAGCATCACCACGAGGAGCACGCGCATCACCACGAGGAGCACGCGCATCATCATCACCACGAGCACGGTGAGCATTGCACGTGTGGGTGTCACGACCACGATCACGACCACGATCACGACCACCATCATCACCACCATCACGCGGACGAGGTGTTCGTCAGCTATGGCGCAGAAACCGCGAAATCCTATACCGTAGAGGGGTTAAAATCTGCGCTCACCGCGCTTGCAAGCCCCGCTTACGGCACGGTGCTGCGCGCCAAGGGCATCGTGATGGGTGAGGGCGAGTGGCTCCACTTTGACTACGTTCCCGGCGAGCCCGACGTGCGCGTGGGATCCGCCGGTGTGATCGGTCGCCTTTGCGTGATCGGCGCGGATCTTGACCGCGCGGCGCTCTCTGACCTCTTTGGCGCGGAGCTGAGGTGACGCAAATGAATCAGGAGCAAACGCCGATCTATCTCTTCACGGGATTTCTGGAATCGGGCAAGACTCGCATGATCCAGGAAACGATGGAGGATAAAAACTTCAACGACGGCAGCAAGATTTTGCTGATCGTGTGCGAGCAGGGCATCGAGGAGTACGACGCCAGCCGCTTCTGGGGGCAGAACGTTCGCCAGCTGGTGGTGGAAAACGAGTGCGACCTCACGCCCGCGCTTCTCGCGGACTATGAGAAAAAGCACGTCATCGACCGCGTGGTGATCGAGTACAACGGCATGTGGCAGCTGGACACGCTTTATGCCGCGTTGCCCCGCAACTGGTATATCTTTCAGCAGCTGTTCTTCGCGGACGCCTCGACCATTCTGAATTTCAACGCGAATATGCGCTCGCTGGTCTATGACAAATTAAAGGACGCCGACACGGTGATGTTCAACCGCGTGGACGGTGCGGACCGCACCGCGCTGCACAAGCTGGTGCGCGCCGTCAGCCGCCGCGCGCAGATCGCCTATGACGTGGGCAACGATCTGGAATACGATAACAT
>JAZRFG010000179.1:0-5299 GCA_045661265.1 Eubacteriales bacterium | reverse complement strand
AGAACGCCATCGACAGCATGCACCGCGGCGACTACACCATCGTGGACGCCCCCGTGGTCGAGGCCGACGAGGAAGCCGTCGTCGAGGACTAATCGTTTTCTGCCCTGCCCCGATCCTTTTTCAAGACCTCTTGCCCTGATGAGCAAGATTTTGAGGAATTTTAGCGGCGGCAGACGAAGCAAGGTAACAATCTTGCGAGGATAACGCCAAAGAAGTCAAAATATTGCCATTGATGAGCAAGATTTTGAGGAGTTTTGGCGACGGCAGACGAAGCAAGATAACAATCTTGCGAGGATAACAACGCCAAAAGAACCAAAATATTGCCATCAAAGGAGGGTGCGATATGCCAAAGGACGTGAAAGTACGGCTGCTGGACGCGCCCTCCTTTCTTGATAAGCCCTATACGTACAGCGTCCCCGACGCGCTGGACGAGGAGGTACTGCCGGGCTGCTTTGTCACCGTTCCGTTCGGGGGTGGCAACCGCCGCCACGTGGCACTCGTTACGGCGCGCGAGGATCGCGATCCCACGCTTGACGCGGTGAAGCCGATCTGCGCGCTTGCCCATACGCACACCTCGCTCACACAGGACATGCTGGCTCTGGCCGACTTTCTTTGCGAGCATACGCTTTGCACGATAGGAGAGGCGGTGCACGCCATGCTCCCTGCGGGCGTGCTGGGCGGGCTGTGTGCGCGCTATCGCGTAACCGACCGCCCCGTGGGGGACGTGCGCCGTCTTTCCACCGAGGAAGCCTTTCTTTACGCGCATCTTTCGAAGTGCGGCGAGTGCTCCGAGGACGCGCTGCGCACCCGCTTTGGTGCCGGCACAGAGGAAATGCTGGCACACCTCGTGCGCCTTAAGCTCGTGTCGCGCGAACTAGTGCAAAAAAACGCCGCCGCGCAAAAGGAGCTGGTCAGCTTCTCTCTTGCCGCCACGCGTGAGCACGTGGAAGCGATCCTTGCGGGCAAGGTCAAGGGACGTATGGGTGAAAAGCAGAAGCTGGCCCTCTCGCTCCTGCTCACAGGAGACAAGACCGCCGACGAGCTGCGCGAGGCGGGCTGCACGAAGCAGCAGACCGACGCCCTTTTGGAAAAAGGGCTGATCAAGCGCCGCGCCGAGCGGCAGTATCGCGATCTTGCACACACGGCAAGCGCCGAGGCGCGCCCCGTGGAGCACGCCCCCAGCGACGAGCAAAAAACGGCGCTTGCCGAGATCGAGCGTCTTGCCACCGACGGCGAGGGACACGCGATCCTCTTGCACGGCGTCACCGGCTCGGGCAAAACCTTTGTGATGCTCAAGACCATCGACCAAATGCTTTCTCGCGGGCGCGGCGTCATTGTGCTGCTGCCCGAGATCGCGCTCACACCGCAATCGCTTTCCATCTTCTGCACCCGTTATGGCGAACGTGTGGCGGTGATGCATTCGGGGCTCTCGCAGGGCGAGCGCCTGGACGCCTACACCCGCGTGGCCTCAGGCGAGGCGGACGTGGTGGTGGGCACGCGCTCCGCGGTGTTTGCCCCTGTGAAAAACCTTGGCCTTATCGTAATGGACGAGGAGCACGAGCACACCTATAAATCGGATATGAACCCCAAATACCACGCGCGGGACGTGGCACGCTTCCGCGTGGCACAAAGCAAGGCGCTTTTGCTGCTGTGCTCTGCCACCCCCTCGCTGGAAAGCTATAAAAGAGCGCGCGAGGGGCGCTATACGCTGCTCACGCTGAAAAACCGCCCCGCGGGCGCCACACTGCCCGAGGTGACCGTTGCGGATATGCGACTGGAGCCGGGTGCGGGCAACCTCACGCCGCTTGGCGGCGAGCTTTCCGCCGCCCTTTCGCAAAATCTCGCAAACGGCAATCAATCGATCCTCTTCCTCAACCGCCGCGGCTATAATCACGTGGTATCCTGCCGCTCCTGCGGCAAGCCCGTGACCTGCCCCGCGTGCAGCGTGTCGATGACCTATCACACGCGGCGCGGCACCTATGCGGAGGGGGAGCTGATCTGCCACCTTTGCGGGCGCAAGCAGCCCCTGCCCCGCCTTTGTCCCTCCTGTGGCTCTGAGCATCTGGCGCGCCTTGGCTTTGGCACGCAACGCGTGGAGCAGGAGCTGGGCGAGCTACTCGGCGAGGGCAAAACACTGCGCATGGACACCGACACCACGACCTCGCGTCACGCGTACGAGGAGCTGCTCGGTGCCTTCCGCCGCCGCGAGGCGGACGTGCTGCTCGGCACCCAGATGGTGACCAAGGGACACGACTTCCCCGCCGTCACGCTGGTGGGCGTGCTGATGGCGGACGCGTCGCTTTATTTAGACGATTACCGCGCCGCCGAGCGCACCTTCTCGATGCTCACACAGGTCGTGGGCAGAGCCGGGCGCGCAGGCAAGGCGGGCAGAGCTATCATTCAAACCTGTAACCCCGATCACGACGTGATCCGTCTTTCGTGCCGGCAGGACTATGAGGCATTTTACGAGCGCGAGATCAACTTGCGCCGGCTTCTGGTCTTCCCGCCGTTTTGCGACATCGCGCTGCTCACCCTCTCGCACAAAAACGAGCAAACGCTGTTCGCTGGCGCGAAGCTGCTCACTGAGCAATTAAAATCCGCCATCGAGGGCGAGTACAATGATGTGAAAATCATGGCGTTCGGGCCCTTTGAGGCGCCGATCTACCGCGCCGAGGGGCGCTACCGTATGCGCCTTGTGATCAAGTGCCGCCTGCAAAAGCGCACGCGGGCACTGTTCCGCGCGATCCTCTCGCAATTTCAGCAAAGCGGCACGGGATTGCCGCAGCTGTCGATCGATTTCAATCCCACAAATCTGTAAAAGGAGAATTTTCCAATGGCTAAGTTGAACATCCGCAAGGTGGGGGACGAGGTACTGGGCAAGGTCTGCCGCCCCGTCGAGGAAATTACCCCCCGCATCCTCACGTTGCTTGACGATATGATCGAAACCATGCGCGCCGCCGACGGCGTGGGGCTTGCCGCCCCGCAGGTGGGCGTGCTGCGCCGCATCGCCGTGGTCGAGACCGAGCCCGGCGTGGTATACGAGCTCATCAACCCCAAGATCATCGCCTACAGCGGCGAGCAACAGGGCGCCGAGGGGTGCCTGTCCGTGCCCGGCCGCTACGGGCTTGTCACCCGCCCCCAGCACGTTACCGTGCGCGCCACCAACCGCCACGGCGAGGAATATGAAGTGACCGCGCACGATTTTCTGGCGCGCGCATTCTGCCACGAGATCGACCATCTGGACGGGCATCTGTACCTGGAAAAGGTCACCCGTATGCTGGACGAGGAGGAGCTTTGATGCGTATTCTCTTTATGGGCACGCCCGATTTTGCACTCTTCACCCTCAAGGCACTGGTCGAGGCGGGCGAGCAGATCGTGGGCGTGGTCACCCAGCCCGACAAGCCCAAGGGGCGCGGCTACGCGCTCCAGGCGCCCCCTGTCAAGGTTTACGCCGAGGCACAGGGCCTGCCCGTTTATCAGCCGACCACCTTTAAGGACGGCGCATTTGAAAAGGAGCTCGCCGTACTTGCCCCCGACCTGATCGTCGTGGTGGCATACGGCAAGATCCTGCCCCGTTACGTGCTGGAATTCCCGAAGCACGGCTGTGTAAACGTGCACAGCTCGCTCCTGCCCGCCTACCGCGGCGCGGCACCGATGCAGCGCGCGATCATCGACGGCTGCACCGAAACCGGTGTCACCACGATGCAGATGGCCGAGGGGCTGGACACGGGCGATATGCTGATCGTGCACCGCGTCCCGATCGGGGAAAACGATAACTTTGAGGACATTCACGACGCGCTGGGCGCGGCGGGTGCCGCGGCGCTGCTGGAAACCGTCGCCGCCATTCGCGCGGGCACGCTCGTCGCCACCAAGCAGGACGAGGAAAAGGCGACCTACGCCGCCAAGATCCTCAAGGAGGATTGCCTTGTGGACTTCACCAAGAGCGCACAGACCGTGCACGATCTCGTGCGCGGACTTTCCCCCATTCCGCTTGCCTTTACCCGCACCCCCGACGGGAAGCTTTTGAAAATTATTGATACACGTGTCGCCAAAACCGCGACGAGTGCCGCCCCCGGCACCGTGATCGCGCTGGACGCCTCTATCACCGTGGCGTGCGGCGAGGGCACGGCGATCGAGCTCCACCGCGTCCTTCCCGAGGGCAAGGGCAGAATGAGCGCCGCAGACTATATCCGCGGCCGCCGCGTCGCCATAGGCGATATTCTCAAATAAGATGGCAGAGAAAAATCTTCGCGCCGCCGTCGCCGACTTGCTTTTGCGCTGTGAGGCGGCGGGACAGTACACAAACATCGCCCTTGACACCGCGCTCTCGCGCGGCCATTTCGAGGGCGCGGACCGCGGGCTTTTCACCGCGCTCTTCTACGGCGTGACCGAGCATCGCCTCACGCTGGATCATATCATCGACACCATGTCCAAGCTCCCCGCCGGCAAGATCGAGCCGCGCGTACGCACGGCGCTGCGCCTCGGGCTTTGTCAGCTGCTGTATTTCGATCGCATTCCCGACCACGCCGCCATCAACGAGAGCGTGGCATTGGTACCCGCGCGCTCACGCGGCTTTGTCAACGCGCTTTTGCGCAATTTCTGCCGCGCGGACAAGCAGTTTGCTCTGCCCGACAAAGCAAAGGATCCCGTGCGCTATCTCTCGCTCGCCTACTCGATCAGCGAGGAGCTGGCAGAAGCGTTTTTGCGCATTTGGGGGCTGGACGGAGCGGAAAAGCAGCTGATCGCTTTCTCGCGCGTGCCCGACGTCACGGTGCGCGTGAACACCAAGCGCCTCACGCGCGAGGCGTGGCTCGCCACGTACGGCGGCACGCCCACGGCGTATGCGCCGCACGGCGTGAAGCTCACAGACGGGGCGACCTTACAAAAGGCGCTCGCCGAGGGGCTTTGCTTTGTGCAGGACGAGGCCTCGCAGATCTGCGTGGCGGCACTTGACGCGCGCGGACACCGCGTGCTTGATCTTTGCGCCGCGCCCGGCTCCAAGTCCTTTGGTGCCGCGCTGGACGGCGCCACCGAGGTGCACAGCTTCGATCTGCACGAAAACAAAATTTCTCTCATTCGCCGCGGCGCCGAAGCGCTCGGCATCGAAAATCTGACCGCCGCTGCAAGGGACGCCAAGACCGCCTCGCCCGAGAGGACAGGCGTATTTTCCCGCGTGATCTGCGACGTGCCCTGCTCGGGCTTCGGCGTGCTTGCCAAAAAGCCCGACATTCGCTACAAGGACGTGGAAAGCGCCAAGGGGCTGCCCAAAATTCAGCGCGAAATTCTGGAGCGTGCCGCC
>JAZRFG010000178.1:0-6892 GCA_045661265.1 Eubacteriales bacterium | reverse complement strand
GAGATCAAGCGCTTTAAACCCGAGCAGATCACGCTGGTGACCACGGGCAGCCAGGGCGAGCCGATGTCGGCGCTGTACCGCATGGCTTACTCGGACCACAATCAGGTCACACTGGGACAAAACGACCTGGTGGTGCTTTCCTCCAGTGCGATCCCCGGCAACGAAAAGCTGGTGGGACGCGTCATCAATGAGCTCTCCCGCAACGGCGTACAGGTCCTGCACGACAACGATATGGACGTGCACGTTTCGGGCCACGCCTGCCGCGAGGAGTTAAAGATGATGCTGGCGCTCACAAAGCCCCGCTATTTCATGCCGATCCACGGTGAATCCCGCCATCTGTGCGCGCACCGCGAGCTGGCACAGGAAATGGGCGTGCCGGATGCGAACATTTTTGTTTCCGAGATCGGCAAGGTCTTGGAGATCGACGCCAAGGGCGCGCGCTATGTGGGCGTGGTGCCTGCAGGACAGGTGCTGATCGACGGCTATGGCGTGGGTGACGTGGGAAGCGCAGTGCTGCGCGACCGCCGTCTGCTCTCGCAGGACGGCCTTATCGTGGTGGTCGCCACGGTGGACGAGGACAGCCGGCTGCTGCTCTGTGGCCCCGAGCTGATCTCGCGCGGCTTCGTTTACGTCAAGGATAACGAGCCCTTGATGGAGGAGGCGCGTCAGATGGTGCAGCGCACGCTGCTCTCTTCGCTTTCCTCGCGTAAGGCAAGCGACCGCACCGCGGTCAAGATCCGTGTGAAAGATGAGCTTTCCAGGTTCTTGTTCCAGCGCACGGGACGCAGACCCGTGATCCTTCCTGTGATCATGAGCGTTTGATCGCGCTCTTATCATATTTGCCGGCAACGGCAATTACTTTAATCTCAAAATAACACGCAAGGTGGTTTCAAACAATGGGAAAAGCAAACAGAATCAAAACACAGAAGGCACAGGACGTGCTTTCCACCCCTATGACGAAAAAGAAAGCAAGCAAAAAGGCGATCCCCGCGTGGCTCGGCACGACGATCGTCGTCGTGGTGCTGCTGGCGTTTGTGCTGACGGCAACCTTCTTCGCCCTTGACAAGAGTGGCGTGTTCAAGAGAATGCGCGTCGTGATGGCGACCGAGAACTTCGAGATCAACGTGCCCATGATGTCTTATATGGTTTATACCGAGTATCAGAATATGGTCTCCCTTTACGATAGCTACTCTGAGCAGCTGGGTTCGACCATACAGATCTCCGGTGGTACGGGCGGTAGCCCCCTGGACCAAAGCAAGGCGCTGCGCGATCAGACCTATGCAACGAAGGACGCTGACGGCAATCTGCTGGAAACGCCCAAGACCTGGTTCGATCATTTCGCTGAGCTTGCCGCAAAGGATCTCAAGCAGATGCTTGCCGTGTGCGAGGCCGCGCTGGCTGACAAGGTGACGCTGGAGCAGTCTGATTTTGACAGCATCGAGGCAACGATGCAGACGACGGCCCTGTATGCCCAGTACTATGGCTATACCACCGACGGCTATCTTGCCGCTATGTATGGTGATGGCGTCAGCGAAAAGGACGTACGTGCCATGATGGAGATCTCCACCCTTTCCGCAAAGTATAACGAGATCATGTCCAACAGATTCAACGACGGTGTAGGAAAGGACGAAGTGAACGCCGAGTACGAGGCCAACAACCTTGGTGACAAGGAAAACAAGTACGACATTTACGTGGATTACATCGGCTATACCTTTGAGGCGATCTTTAAGGCGTCCACCAATTCCAACACGGATACCGCCAAGACCGAGAACGAGAAGAATGCCGCAGAGTACGAGGCAAAGAAAGCAAAGTATCAGGCGCTTTCCCTTGAGCTGGAAACGGCCGCCAAGCAGGATCCCGATCACTTTGTCGAGAAGCTGCGCGACGTGCTGATCGAGCTGTTCTTCGAGGAGGAGAAGGAGGCCGCCCTTGCAAAGAAGACGGGCGAGAACCCCACCCTCACCGACGACGAGATCCAGACCTGCCGCACGACTGCTGAAAAGAATGCCGCACAGGCCGCAGCAGACGCGATCATGAACAATGCCAATACCTCCTCTGTTTCGGATAAGCAGCTCAAGGACTGGCTGACCAGCGAGACCGATCCCATTCAGTCCGGCGCGGTGCTGCGCGACGTGAGCCGCTATGACGCATTCGGCAACGAGGAGAAGGAAAATGCCACCGGCACCAAGAAGGATAAGTATGCTAACGCTACCTCCACCTATTCCGTGTACCTTGCCAAGAGCGGGCTGCACAGAGACAGCGGCGTGGTGCGTGATGTGGGACACATTCTCTTTAAGACCGACACCTATAAGGATCTGACCAGCTCCTCCAAGTTCTCCGGCGTGATCAAGACGCTGGCTGACCGCGTGCTGGCCAAGAACCCCAAGCTTTCCGCTGAGCTGATGGCCAAGGAGCTGCTTGCGCTGATGCTGGAGGAGGGCAAGCTGACCACCAAGACCGTGGACGGCAAGACCTACTACGTCATGGAAGAGGAGGCATTCAAGGCATACGGCGAGCTGTATACCGAGGATAGCGGTGTGTTCTATGACAAAGTGAAAGAGGGCGATATGGTAGAGGCGTTTGAGGACTGGATGTTCGATGCGGCACGCATCGAGGGCGAGGTCACTTACCCCAACGCCGTGGAGACCGAGTATGGCTTCCACATCATGTTCTACCGTGGTGGTGAGGAGGCCGCATGGAGCTATAACATCCATCAGGAGATCGCCGAGAACAGATACAACACCTGGCTTGAGGACGTGACTGCAAACGTTGCTCTGGTGAAGGATAACTCGACCAACGAGAAGTATCTCGATATGATCACCGGCTGATCAGCTTTGAAAAAGAATGGCCCAGAGATACATCTCTCTGGGCCATATCTGCCAAGGAGTTTGAAGATATGAAGCAAGGGAAAGCTCGCCGCCTGTGGCGCGCGTGCGCGCTATCACTGGCGCTTTTGCTGCTTTGCGGCGCCGGCCTTTCCTGCAAGGGGGGCAGCGAGGTGCCGCTGAGCGCAGGGCTTCAGATGATCGAGGGCACGCCCGTTTTTGACGAGGACGTGGCGATGAAAACCGATCATTTCACGGTGACGCCGGGAATGATGGCGTATTTCTTTTACACCTACGGCGCCACGGTAATGGCGGGAATGGAAACGCAAAAGCCCTTTGACGAGGGCAAAAATCTGCATGACCAGATGTTCAACGACACCCAGAGCTGGTATGACGTGATCATGAGCGAAACGCTCTCTCACGTGTCCTATATGCTGATCTGCTGTGAGGCGGCGTACGCCGAGGGCGTGGCACTCACCGATGCGCAGCTGCGCGAGGTGGAGGGCTCAATGCAGGCGTACCGCACGATGGCGGCGGTGAATTACAGTATGGAGCTTACGGCCTATCTGCAAGCGACGTACGGCCCCCGTATGGGCGAGGGTGAGTTGCGCGCCGTGCTTGAGCTGGAAACGCTGGCAAACAGCTTTTCCATGACGGTGAGCAACCGCCTGGAGGCGGCTATCACCGCAGATGCCGCGCTGGAATATGCTGAGCACAACGGGCTTGCGGATAGCACACCCTCGCGCAATATTGCCTATTTGTTCATTCCCTTTGAAAACGGTGCTGCGGCGCAGCAAAAGGTGGAAGCGGCGCTTGCCGCCCTGCAAGCCGCCCCCTCGGCACAGACGCTGCGCGCGCAGAGCGTTGGCACGTATGGCGAGGAAGCGAACATGACACCCACAAACGGCGGCGTGAGAGAGATCACAGAGTGGCTGTTTGCCACACAGCGCGCTGTGGGCGACTTTGCGCGACTGGACACCGCAGGTGCCACCTATCTTGCCATCTATACGGGCAACGGCGCCAGCTTTGCCGAGGTTGAGGCAAGACGGGCACTGTTTGACAGGGACTTTGCCGCCTGGTATAACGAGTGGGTAGAGCGCCTTGTATTTGGGTATAATTACGATTGTCTTGACAGCTATGACGTTACGTGACGGAAAGGAGTCCCATATGGTACTTGAAACGAAACAAACGACGGTGGCATACCGTTGTCCGCATTGCGGCAACGGCGTGATCAGCGCGGTCAATCCCTTTCTTTTGAAGGGGTCGATGCTGCGCCTGAAATGCGACTGTGGCAACAGCTTTTTGGAAATACAGCCCACGACGGATCACAAATTCCGTCTGTCGGTGCCCTGTATCCTTTGCCCCACGCCGCACCACTTTACTGTCAGCGAAAATCTGTTTTACGACAAGGACTTGTTCGTGCTGCCTTGTCCTTATACCGATCTTAACATCGGCGTGATGGGCGAGATTAACCACGTCAAAGCAGAGCTTTCCCGCACCGAGCTGGAGCTTTTGGATCTGATGGAAAAGCACGGCATTGATAGCTTCAGCGCCCTGCATAAGGAGGCCGAGGAAGCCGTGAGCGACCCGCAGGTGCGCGAGGTGGTGCTTTTTGTGATCCGTGACCTGGACGAGGAGGGCAAGATCTTTTGCAAGTGCCCCCCCGATGCCGAGCACGAGTACGATGCGGAGATCCTTTCCGAGGGCGTGCGCGTGAGTTGTAAAAAGTGCGGGGCTTCACACCTTGTGCCCACCAATTCTATGACCGAGGCGCACGAGTTCTTGCACTGCGATGCGCTTTACCTCAAATAAGGGGGCGTACAGATGAGCAGAAGCGAGAGGGCGGTTGCCCTGTTCCTTGACGGCTGCAACTGCGCGCAGGCCGTATTTGTGGCGTTTTGCGATCTGTTCGGTATGGACGAGGCACTGGCACTTCGCCTGTCCTCCTCATTTGGTGGCGGCATCGGCCGTCAGCGCGAGGTCTGCGGCGCCGTGTCCGGCATGTGCATGGTGGCGGGCGCGCTTTGGGGTTACGATGATGTAAAGGATCCCGACAAAAAGGCGGCGCACTACGCGCTTATTCAAGAGCTGTGCGGCAAGTTCCGTGAGATGTACGGCAGTATCATCTGCCGTGAGCTGCTTGGCGCCAAGCGCGCCCAAAGCTCGCCCAACCCCACGCCCCGCGACGCCGAATTTTACCGTACGCGCCCGTGCGCGCGCTTCGTCGGCGCCTGCGCGGATATTCTGGAAGAATACATCGCGGCCGCAAAGGCATAAAAAAGCCCCCGAACGGGGGCTTTTTTTGGTGCTTATTTGCTTTTGTAGAGCACGTTGATATAATGCTCGATGATGTCCACGCAGCGCTCAAATCCCAGCTCCTCGGTGTTCAGGCACAGGTCATAGTTGCGGGCGTTGTCCCACTCCTTGCCCGTGTAGTAGCGGTAGTAGGTGGCGCGGGCGCGGTTGATGCGCTCGATCTGGCGCTCGGCCTCCTTTTCGGATACGCCGTAAAGCTCCACCACCTTTTCGATGCAAAAGGGCATCGGCGCGTGGGTAAAGACGCGCAGCACGTTCTCGCGGTCGTGCAGCACGTGGTCGGCGCAACGGCCCACGATCACGCAGGTCTCGCGGTCGGAAAGCTGCTTGATGATCTTGGCCTGGTAGTTGAACAGGTTGTCGTCCGAGGTGAACTCGCCGCTTTCGGGGGAGATCAGCTTCTCTCCAAGCGAGCCGTCATAGCGCTTGAAAACGCCGGTGCGGCGGCTTTCATCTGCGCGGCTAAACAGATCCTCGTTGATGCCGCTTTCCTCAGAGGCAAGCTTGATGAGATCCTTGTCGTAATATTCCACGCCAAGTCGCTCGGCAAGCATCTTGCCGATGGTGCGTCCGCCCGAGCCGAATTCGCGTGTAATGGTGACGGTAAATTTAGACATAACATACCTCCGTGGCTGTTGTTAACTCCATTATATCACGCGCACGCGCGTTTGTCAAATGGTAAGCGTTATTTTTTCGGGCGCGGGATCTTTGCTTGCTTTTTGCAAGAAAATATGCTATACTGTTGCACAAAGGAAGTGAGAATATGAAAATTATGTTTGTGTGCCACGGTAACATCTGTCGCTCGCCGATGGCGGAATTTGTGATGCGCGATCTGTTGCGAAAAAACGGGCTTTCCGAGCGTGTGCAGGTGTGCTCCTCGGCCACCAGCACCGAGGAGATCTGGAACGGTGTGGGCAACCCCGTTTACCCGCCCGCGCGCCGCGAGCTCGTGCGCCACGGTGTGCCCCTTGACGAGGGCAAGCGCGCCGTGCAGCTGCGCCGCGAGGATTATGACAAATACGATCTTTTTGTCGGTATGGACAGTGCCAATATCCGTAATATGCACCGCATGCTCGGCGGTGACCCTGCGGGGAAGATCTGCAAGCTGCTTTCCTTTGCGGGACGCGATGCCGACGTCGCCGACCCGTGGTACACGGGGGATTTTGCCGCCACCTGGCGCGACGTCTGGGAGGGCTGCAACGCCCTTTTGAATACGCTTGACGTAAAATAAGTGGCATAGCGGTATAAAAAACGCACTTGATAAGAACTTCGCGGTCATTTTGCTCTGCCGCGCTTGATTTCTCCCCACTCCACCAAGCGTAGATTGATTTTGAACGTGATTACAGCTATACTGTATAGGAAAGGAGGGAGCGTATGGATCAGGTGAAGATCGGCGCCTTTATTGCCGAGCGCAGAAAACAAGAGGGGCTCACGCAACTGCAGCTCGCGCAAATGCTGAGCGTCACCGACAAGGCGGTGTCCAAGTGGGAAACGGGCAAGGGCTTGCCCGATGCCGCGAGTATGCTTCCGCTTTGTGAGGTGCTGAAGATCACCGTCAACGATTTGTTGAGCGGGGAGGTTGTTGCGCTGGATAACTACAACAAGGAGCTGGAACAAAAGCTCATCGAAATGGTGAAGCAAAAGGAAGAAAATGACAAAAGATTGCTCACGCTGGAGTGGGTGATCGGCATTCTTTCTATGATCGTTTTATTTGTGCCGATCATGATCGCGGCGTATCTGCCGATGCAGGA
>JAZRFG010000177.1:0-38208 GCA_045661265.1 Eubacteriales bacterium | reverse complement strand
ACCGCGATCTGCACACCGAAGAGGATCTGGAAGAGATGAAGCTGGAGGTTGTTGCCAAGATCGACGCTCTTTTCGACGAGCTGGAGCAGATCAAGGCCGCAAAGGAAGCGCGCAAGGCCAAGAAGGAAGAGAACGTCTGCGAGTGCGAATGCGAGTGTGACGAAAATGCTTGCGAGTGCGAGTGTGAGTGCGAGCAGGACGCCGAGGAAAGCGAAAAGGTTGAGCAAGCCGAGGCGTAAACATAAGAAAAAGCCCCCGTTTGGGGGCTTTTTTGTATTTAGTTTTCGCCGTATTCTGCGATGTAGGGTAGATTGCGGAAATATTCGCCGCAATCAAGACCATAGCCGATCACGAAATAATCGGGAATGGTGAAAAGCGAAATGTCCGCCTTGAAATCCACCAGACGGCGCGAGGGCTTGTCCAAAAGTGTGACCACGTGCAGCGAGAGGGGGTTGCGTGCCTTGAGCAGCTTCACCACGTCATTCAAGGTACGGCCCGTGTCGATGATGTCCTCGACAATGACGACGTGATAGTTGCTGATGTCCTGCTCCAGGTCCATGGTGATCTGCACCACGCCCGAGGAAACGGTCCCTTTGTAATAGCTTTTCGCGCACATAAAACCGATCTCGCAGGGCGCGTCAATGGCGCGGCAAAGGTCTGCCATAAAGACAAAGGCCCCCTTGAGGATGCTGACGAGCAGAATGGGGCGTCCGTCGTACAGCGCGGTGATCTGCTTGCCTGCCTTGACGATGGCCTCGTCGATCTGCTCCTTGGTGATCAGCACACGTTTGATGCGGGCGTTAAAGTCTTTGGCGGATTGAATGTCTTTCATGTCGACCCTCCGTAATGCGGTGTTTTCCCCAGTATATCACATTTTTCGCGATTTTGCAATTGATTTTGCAATTTTGTGCAAAATAAAACGCGCAGAGCAGCGTGCTGCTCTGCGCGCCTTTGCGCGGGTCACTTGGTGCAAACAGCCGCACCAAACTTTTGCTTGGCCTGGGTGACCTTTTGGTCCTCTGCCTTGGTCACGGGGTACCAGCCGCGGCTGTTCATCTCGCGGAAGAGCTGCTGCTGCATCCGGAAGGCGTCTGCGAGAAGCTCAGTAAGGGTCTGAATAACCTCGGGGGTGGCGGCCTCGGTCAGCGCCGCGTTATACATACCGATCAGATATTTTTCGGTGTCCAGGCAATCGTGCATGGTTTCCTTTTCACCAAAGGTGCAGTTGGTTTGTACACAGTTCATATTCTCACCTCACTTCAAATTTGAATAAAGCTTGTCGAAGTTGCGCTGATGGCGCTCTGCCATCTGGGCGTAGCAATCTGCGATCGCCTTGTCGGTGGTGCGCTGTGCCGCATTGCAATACTTAGCGATCTGCAGCTGCTCTGCGGTCATCAGGTCCCCAAGAAAGCCCAGCTCTTTTTCTGTGATTTGTGCCATATTTTTGCTCCTTTTCTGTGTGATGCTATTAGTGTTCGCAAAAAAGGGAGCGTTATACAAAAAAACCGCGCCGAGTACGGCGCGGTTTTGCTTTGTTGGTCAATAACGGGGCGTAGAGCCGTTGACGGCCTGGTTGGGACCATCCAAGTTGACGTCACCGGGGAGATTGGTGTCAATCACCACTTCGCCCGATTTGTTGACGCCTCCGGCATCGGGTGCGGGAACAATCTCATCATCCTTTTTGCAGGATGCAAACATAACACAAAGGCACAAGGTAAGAATGAGAAGCAGGCAGAGAATGCTTTTTTTCATCGTTGTGTCCAATCCTTTCTGGCGGTTTAGATATCTACAAGGATATTGTAACAAATTGTGCTGTGTTTGTCAATACCTTTTTGCTTTTTTGTCAAACACTTTTCCTTATCTTTTTGTATTTGTATGCCCGGCGTGTTTTTGCGCACACTAAAAATAAAACTTAAGAGGTGATTCGCGGTGGAAAAAGAAGATAGAAGCGAGGTGGGATTTTGGCGGGGACTGTGGCAGGAGGTCAAGGAGAACAAGAGCGCTTTCTTGGTGTTTGTCTGCCTGTGGGCGGCGACGCTTGGCGTGCTGCTCGGCGGCGTGCTTGCGGGGGAGTGGCAGCGCGTTTTCACGGGTGTGCTCTGCCTTTTGCTTTTTTTCGTGCCCCCTTTTGTTGAGCGCAGCTTTTCCTTGCAACTGCCGGCCGCGTTGGAGATCTCGGCGTATCTTTTTGTGTTCTGCGCGGGCGTGCTTGGAGAGATCGGTGACTTTTATCAGCGCTTTTCCGCCTGGGACGCGATGCTACACGCGGCAAACGGCTTTTTGTTTGCGGGCTTTGGGCTTTGCCTTTTTTCTCTGTTTGAAAAAAAGCGTCGTGTGCAAACGCTGCCCTCGCCCGCCTATCAGAGCTTTACTGCCTTTTGCTTTTCGATGACCGTGGGGGTGCTTTGGGAGATCTTTGAGTTTGCTGCAGACTATTTTTTGCACACGGATATGCAAAAGGACAGCTTTCTCACAAGTATTCACAGCGTGCTTGTGCCGGGTGAGGACGGCGGTGTTTTTCGCGTGGAGAATATCGTGCAGGTGGAGATTAAGGCGGCAAACGGTGCGAGTTTTTCACTGCCCGCCTACTTGGATGTGGGGCTTGCGGACACGGTCAAGGATCTGGTCGTAAACCTATGGGGCGCATTGGCATTTTGCATCATCGGATACTTTTGGTTGAAGAAGCGGCGCGTGGCACTTGCCGCGCAGTTTATCCCACGGGTGCGCGAGCGCATATAAGTTTTACTTGACATTGTGATTAAAAGTGATATAATTATTATATATCATTATCTTTGGATCGAAAGGACGATATCATGAAGCATTCCCGTGTCAAACTGGAAGGATCTATGAATATCATTATCGTTGGCTGTGGTAAGATTGGTGAAAATCTGGCCGAGCAGCTCAACGAGCCCGGCAACAACATCACTGTGGTGGATCTCTCGCCCGAGCGCGTGCGCGCGGTAACGGAGCGCTGTGACGTGATGGGTGTGGTGGGCAACGGTGCCACGCACGCCGCACAACAGGAGGCGGGTATTGCGGGGGCGGATCTCTTGATCGCGGTCACGGGCTCGGACGAGCTCAACCTGCTTTGCTGCCTGCTTGCCAAGAAAACGGGCAATTGCCGCACCATTGCGCGTGTGGAAAGCCCGGAATATAATACCGAGGTCGAATATCTCAAGGAGGAGCTGGGCCTTGCTATGGTCATCAACTCCAAGCGCGCCGCCGCCAAGGAGATCCTGCGTGTGCTGCGCTTCCCGTCCGCGATGCGCATCGACACCTTCGCCAGAGGCCGTGTGGAGCTGATGAAGTTCCGCTTGCCCGAGCAAAGCCCCCTTGTGGGAATGTCTGTGCGCGAGGTGGTTTCGGCGCTACGCTGTGACGTGCTGCTGTGCACCGTAGAGCGCGAGGACGAGGCGTATATTCCCAAGGGCGATTTCGTGTTTGCGGGCAAGGATATCATTTCCCTGATCGCCTCGCCTAAGGCCGCGGCAGATTTCTTCAAGAAGATCGAATACCGCACGCAGTCCGTGAAAAATGCGCTGATCGCCGGCGGCGGCCAGATCACGTGCTATCTGTGCGAGATGCTGAAAGAGGACGGCATTGACGTCACCGTGATCGAGCGCAACAGTGAGATCTGCCAGGATCTTACCGCGCGCTATCCTCACGTCAGCGTGGTCCGCGCAGACGCGGGGGATCAGGAAACGCTGCTGGAGGAGGGGATCGAGCACGCGGGTGCTTTTGTGGCGCTTACCAGCTATGATGAGGAAAATATCCTGCTTTCTCTGCTTGCCAAGCGCCTTTTCAAGGGCAGCGGGAAGCTCGTCACCAAGATCAATCGCTTTGACCTTTCCGACGTGGTGGCGAATCTGGATCTGGACACCATTATCTACCCCAAAAACGTGGCGTCTGACGAGATCGTGCGCTACGTGCGCGCGATGAAGAACACGCGCGGCTCGAACGTGGAAACGCTGTACAACATCATTATGGATAAGATCGAGGCCTCTGAGTTTATCGTGAAGGAGGGGGCGCCCGTCATCGGTGTGCCGCTCTCGGAGCTGCAGCTCAAGCCCGACGTGCTGATCGCTTCGATCCTGCGCGGCAAGCGCGTGATCATTCCCCGCGGTCACGATAGCATCGAGGCGGGGGATCACGTGGTGATCGTATCCCGTATGGCGTTGCACGACATCGGCGACGTGCTGAGGTGAGCGTATGAACTATAGAATGATCTCCTACGTCATCGGGTGCATTTGGCTGTTTGAGGCGGCGTTTTTGCTGGTGCCGCTTCTCACAGCGCTGGTGTGCGGTGACGGCGCGGCGCTTGCCTTTTTGTGGGCGGCGCTGATCTGTCTTGGCGCGGGACTGCTGCTTTCCTGCCGAAAGCCGAAAAACCAGACCCTACGCGCCCGCGACGGCTTTGTCGTCGTGTCTCTTTCCTGGGTCGCGATCAGCTTGCTTGGCGCACTTCCGTTTGTTTTCACGGGGGTGACAAGCTCCTTTGTGGACGCACTTTTTGAAACCGTTTCCGGCTTTACCACCACGGGCGCGACGATCTTCTCCGACGTGGAGAGCTTGCCCGCTTCCATTCTCATGTGGCGCAGCTTCACCCACTGGGTGGGCGGTATGGGCGTGCTGGTCTTTATCATGGCCTTTGTGCCGCTCAGCGGCGGGCGTAATATGCATATCATGAAGGCGGAGAGCACGGGCCCCGACGTGGGCAAGCTGGTGCCGCGCGTACGTACCACCGCGCTCTTGCTTTACAGCATTTATCTGGCCTTTACGCTGCTGGAGTTCGTCCTGCTTCTTTTTGGCGAAATGACCGTCTTTGAGGCGCTGAACGCCGCCTTTTCCACGGCGGGCACGGGTGGCTTTGGCTTTAGAAATGACAGCATGCTTTCCTTTTCGCCTTACGTGCAGGTGGTGATTACGGTCTTTATGCTGCTGTTCTCTATCAATTTCGGTGCTTACTATCTCGCGTTCCGCGGGAAGATCAAGGAGGCGCTGAATGCCGAGGTACGCACCTTCCTTTTGATCGTGCTTGGTGCCGTGATCCTGATCGTGGTCAGTATCGTTGGCAACATCGCCGCCGACCCCGCGCTGCAGGCGCAGTTTGGGGGATCCGGCAACCTTGGCAGCATCATTCGCCACGTGGTCTTTTCCGTCGCATCGATCGTTTCCACCACGGGTTTTTCCACCGTGGACTTCGCCCTGTGGCCCTCTCTTGCCTGCGCGGTGCTGGTGCTTTTGATGTTCGTCGGCGCGTGCGCGGGCAGTACGGGTGGCGGCATGAAGGTCAGCCGGTTTATGCTGATGTTCAAGGGCGTGGGGCGCGATCTGCGCGCTGCGACCCACCCAAAGCAAGTTAAGCAGATCACCGTGGATAAAAAGCCCGTGGAGCAGGTGGTCGTGCAGGCGACCTTCTCCTATTTCGCGTGCTTTATCGTCGTGTTTGCGGCTTCTGTTCTGCTGCTTGCTGTGGACGGATATGATTTCGCCACCAATTTCACGGCGATCGCCGCGACCATCAACAACATCGGTCCCGGTCTTTCGGGCGTTGGACCCACCTGTAATTATGCCTTCTTCTCGCCGCTTTCCAAGCTTGTGATGATGTTTGATATGCTGGTGGGACGTCTGGAGCTGTTCCCGATGCTGATACTTTTCATGCCTTCCACGTGGAAGAAATAAAAAGAGCCGCCCTGCGGGGCGGCTTTTTTGGGAGAGATTATGAGGATTTTATTTGTATTCACCGGCGGCACCATCGGCAGTGTGGCCCACGATGGGATCATCAATACCGACGGCAACCGCCCTCGCTTTCTGCTCGCGGAATATGAGCGCATACACGGCATTTCCTTCGAGTACGATTGTGTGGAGCCCTACACCGCGTTGAGTGAGAATAATACGGGGAACACGCTGCGCGCGCTCTGCGCGTGTGTGGCGGCGCACAAGGATGCGGGCTACGACGGTATCGTGGTCACGCACGGCACGGATACGTTGCAATACACCGCCGCAGCGCTTTCCTATACTTTTGCGGATATTTCGATACCGTTATGCCTTGTTTCTGCCAATTACCCCGTGGGGGACGCGCGCTCCAATGCGCTTTCGAATCTGCGCGGCGCCCTGCGCTTTATCGGGGAGGTAGGCAAGGCGGGTGTGTGGGTGCCCTATCAGAATGCGGGCGAGCCCACGTGCATCCACCGCGGCACACGCCTTTTGGAAAGCAGCGCCTTTACTGATCGCGTGCAAAGCGTTTTCTCTGCTCCATACGGTGCCTTTTTAGGAGATGCTCCCTTTGCGGTGGATCCGAGCTACCGCGAGTTGGCGAACGAGAGCCCCGCGCTTGACGCGTGCTTGCTTGGCGAGAGCGCGCCGCAGATCCTGCGCGTGCAGCCCTATCCGGGCATGGTCTATCCCGAGATCGGTGGGGACGTGCGCTATATTTTGCACGCGAGCTTTCATTCCGGAACGATCAGCACCGTGTCCGCTGAGGCGAAGCGCTTTTTTGCCGAGGCACGAAAGAGAAATATCCCTGTATTCCTCACAGGCGCAGCGCACGGCGACGCGTATGCCAGCACAAGCGCGTTTGAGGCGCTTGGCATCACGCCCTTGTATCAGATCGCGCCCGTGGCCGCGTACGTCAAATTATGGATGCTCAGCACAAAGCACGAGCACTTGAGCGCTGGCGTGCTGCAAGCATCGCTTGCAGGGGACATTGTGCCCTGAAAATCGCCAAACGGTATGAAAAAAGCCGCCCTTATGGGCGGCTTTTTTTCGTATGAAGCAATTTTATCAACCGCGGGGCAGGGGCACAAAGCCCAGCTTCTTTTGTACCTTGGAGAGCGTTTTGCGCGCGTAGTAAGCGGCCTCCTCGGCACCCTTGCGCATCTGTGCCTCAAGCCCCGCCTTGTCTGCCAGCAGCTCGTGGAATCTCTGCTGTACGGGGGCGAGCGCATCGGCAGTCACCTCACCCACGGCAAGCTTGAAGTCGCCGTAGCCGCGGCCGTCGAACTCGTGTTCGATCTCCTCAAAGGATTTGCCCGTGAAGCAGGAGTAGATGGTCATGAGGTTGTTGATGCCGTCCTTGCCGTCGGCAAAGCGTACACAGGTGTCGCTGTCGGTCACGGCGCGGCGGAATTTGCGAATGATGGTGTCCTTATCGTCCAGAATGTAGACCACGGCGTTGGTGTTCTCATCGGATTTGCTCATCTTCTTGGTCGGATCGGCCAGGGACATGATCTTTTTGCCGTTTTGTGCGATCATCGGCTCGGGGATCGTGAAGGTGTCGGGGAACACCTGGTTGAAGCGAGTGGCAATGTCGCGACAAAGCTCCACGTGCTGCTTCTGGTCAATGCCCGTGGGCACCACGTCGGTCTGATAGAGCAGAATGTCGGCGGGCATCAGCACAGGGTAGGGGAAAAGTCCCGCGTTGACGTTGTCAGCGTGCTTGGCGCTCTTGTCCTTGAACTGGGTCATGCGGGAAAGCTCGCCGAACATCGTGAAGCAGTTGAGCATCCAGGCAAGCTCGGCGTGCGCGGGCACGTGCGACTGCACGTAAAGCGTATTCTTTTCGGGATCCAGGCCGCAGGCCATGTAAAGTGCCAGCGTTTCATAGGTGCGGCGGCGCAGCTCGGCGGGATTCTGGCGCACGGTGATGGCGTGCTCGTCCACCACGCAGTAGAAGCACTTGTATGCCTCACTGTATGCCGAGAAATTGCGAATGGCGCCGAGGTAGTTGCCGATGGTCAGGTTGCCGCTGGGCTGTACGCCCGAGAAGCAGATTTTCTGGTCGTTGATCATAGTCGAGATCCTTTCTTGGTCAAAGGAATGATGATAATATATTATTTTAACATAAAGCAGTGCAAAAAGCAAGGGCTTGCGGCAAAGTTTCGCTTGACGGGGGCGTTTGTTTGTGATAGAATGAAGCTATCAAGGAAAAAGCGAGGACGAAAAGATGATCGAACACGTTGTGATGTGGAAATTTGCCGATGTCGCCGAGGGCGCTTCGCGCGAGGAAAACATGCAGATCGCAAGAAATCAATTGCTGGCGTTGCCTGCCGTGATCCCCGAGATCAAGCTGATGCAGGTCGGTCGCGACGTTTGCCACACAGACGCATCTTATGATATGATGCTGGTGACGCGCTTTGAAAGCATGCAGGACCTGAACGTTTACCGCGTGCATCCCGCACACGTGGCGGTCGCTGCCTTTATAGGAAAGGTCACCGTGGCGCGCGTGGCGCTGGACGCTGAGCTTGACGGCGAGGGAAAACTGATTTAACCCCAAAACGGTATAGAAAAACGGGCGTTTCGGAAGAAATGCCCGTTTTTCTTTCGCATGCGCAAAAGGGAACGGAATTGTCAAAGAAAAAACGCGGAGTGCAAGGCGCAGCACTACAAAGAGATAAGCTGACAAAGAAAAAATTCGCCCTGCAAGGCGCAAAAAACATTTGTCAAAGAAAAAACGTGCAGTACGAGGCGCACCGGAGCACAAAGGCGAAGGCGAATAAGTATTCGTCGAGGTTTTGTGCGAGGAGCAACGAAGTAATGCGCGTTTTTTCAAAGACAAACAAAAAGGGCGTTGCTTGCGCAACGCCCTTTTGTACAGTCAGGTTTAGGTAACGGTGAAACTAAATTACTTAAGCTCAACCGTAGCGCCGGCATCCTCGAGAGCCTTCTTGATGCTCTCTGCCTCTTCCTTGGTAGCGCCTTCCTTAACAGCCTTGGGAGCAGCCTCAACGAGGTCCTTTGCGTCCTTCAGGCCGAGACCGGTGATCTCGCGAACAGCCTTGATAACGTCGAGCTTCTTGGCACCGAAGGAAGCCAGGATAACGTCGAACTCGGTCTTCTCCTCAGCAGCGGGAGCAGCGGCAGCTGCAACGCCAACAGCGGCAACGGGAGCAGCGGATACGCCGAACTCCTCTTCAACAGCCTTCACAAGCTCGTTGAGCTCGAGCAGGGTAAGGGCCTTAACACTTTCAACAATAGCGGTAATCTTTTCGCTAGCCATTTTCATTGTCCTCCTGTAAATAGAGTATTTTTTGAATTTTGTTTTTGCGCGAGACCGTCACGCGGCGGTTTCTGCGATAGACGGCGCAGAGCCGTTATGCCGCTTGATTACTCTGCGGCGGGAGCAGCTTCCTCGCCGTTCTTGTCGATGATTGCCTGAATGGCATATGCAAAGCCGTAAACGGGGGACTGGATGCTGCCAAGGAACTTGGCAATGAGAGTCTCCTTCGAGGGGATCTCTGCAAGAGCGTTAACGGTTGCGGCGTCGATGACGGCACCATCGAGGTAACCTGCAAGGATCTGGAAGCTTTCCACCTTATCGGCGAACTTCTTGAGAACCTTTGCGGGAGCGATGGCGTCGGACTCGCTGATAGCGATAGCGGTCATACCGTTGAGGTACTGCTTCATATCGCCAAAGCCGACCATTTCGCAAGCACGGCCCGTGAGGGTGTTCTTTACAACGCTGTAACGAACGCCTGCCTCACGCAGTGCCTTACGCATTGCGGTATCATCCTCAACGGTGATACCCTGATAGTTAACAAGCACGCCGGAAACGGAATTCTTGATCTGTTCGGCAAGCTCGGCAACTGCTTTCTGCTTTTGTTCAAGGATAACTTTGCTGGGCATTTTGTTTTCACCTCCCTGGAAAAAATGATATAAAAAAATCTTTCTCCCGCCAAAGACACACTCCGGCACGAAGAAAGACACACTTCAGTATAGGGAAGTTTTGTCGCTCCTCGGCAGGAGAGCTGCGCGAACGCGGCCTTTACGGGAACCTGCTGTCTTTGGATAACGGAAGCATTATAGCACATACGAAGGGCTTTGTCAATACCTTTTTGGAAAAAAGTTTGAAAAAATAAAAAAGAGGAAGGACCAAGGTCATTCCTCTTGATTTCGGATGGCGACGTTGTTGCGCAGCACGCGCTCGGCGGATTGTACCAGACGCGCCCGCAGCCAGTCGGGCTTGAGAATGGTGATGTCTGCCTCGCTTGCGAGGATCAGCCCCAAGAACATCTCTACGCTGTGGAATTCACACACGTAATTGCCGCGACTCTCCTCGGCGATGATGAAGCGGCCAAGCTCCATGCGCGTGAGTCGGTCGGGAATGCGCAGCACGGCGGAGTAGGGAATCTGTAGCTGCAGCGCGTCCTCCTTTTGCGAGAAGCCACGGGCCAGCGCCTCTACGTAATCAAATTCCCCCTCGTCCTTGGTGTGGGCGGGCAGAGAGAAATCCTTGGTGTAATAAAATCCGCGGTGGGCGGCGTCATAGGCAAGCGGCGCACCGTATTCCTCGCGGAGTGCGGTCACGTCACGCTGTGCTTGACGATGCGAGATCCCGAAGCGCTCGCAAAGACGGCTGGCGTTGGGATAACGCTTGTTGACGATGTACTTGTGCAGCCACTGGATACGTTTGTCGGCGTTCATTGTGTGTCCTCCTTGGCGGGGGAACAGGCAAGCTGTGCGCACTTTGTGCCGAAATGGGCGGCAAGACCCAGCGTCATAATGTCAAAGAAGAGATAGAAGACGTCACTGTACACGCCGCCGGCAAAGGCCAGCAGGTTGGGCAGCGCGATCGCGGTGCAGAATGCGGCGGCAAAGCCGGTCAGCGTCGTGCAGGTGCGGGGGAGCGGACAACCCAGAAGATCGCGCAGCTCAAGGAGCAGCGCAAGCATCACAAGGATCATACAGATGTGAAAGGAGAGCTTGTGCGGGGCGTTCATCTGTGTGTATCTGTCAAAATAGGTCAGGATCAGGGAAAGGGCGCAGCCAAAGATGGCGCCGTAGCCCCACAGCGCGACGGTGGCGGATTTCGCGCTCGTAAGGTGCAGCGCGAAATAAGTGGCGCCGCACAGCAGCGCAAGCGCAGTCAGCAGGTTGAGCAGGGCAGGCGTGGGGAGCTTTTGCGCACGGATGAGCAGGAAAAGCGCGGCGGCACACAGCGTGACGGCGGCGATGGCGGCGCCCGCGAAGCGAGATCCTGCAAGCACGGCGGGCTCGCGTGCAACGCGCTCTATATTAATAAGGTAGGGAATTGCGATGCACAGCGCTCCCATCAGTGCGATGACAACGTAGAAAAGGATCGTGAGAGTGGCGCCGGAGCGGAAATAGCCGATCTCGTCCATGCAAAGGAAAAGAGAGAGCGTGCGCAGCACGGTGGCGATCAGCGTCAGTGCGGCAAGGGAGATCCAGGCCAGCTTGGGGCGGATCGATTTGAGATGAGAGGTGACGTTCAAGGCGACATCTCCTTTCTGAATGCGGTCGTTTTCATTAGTATAACAGTAATTTTTGAACAATTTGTGAACGAAGAAATCTTTGCGTTTTGGCTTGAAAAGAGGGCGAAAAAGCAAAAAAACAGTGCAAAATCGGTGCATAAGGCAAAAGAGATCAAAAAAGTGACAAAAATGCACAAAACTGTTCTGGAAAAGTGTGAAAATAAGGACAGAAACGCTTTACGAAACACTTTAAAATGCCCGAAAATGCCCTGTTTTTGTATATGTTGCACAGAAACAGGGGGTAAAATTCTCGAAAAGTTCTACATAAAATTTTTGCAAGAAATTTCGCCCAAGGGGTTGCTTTGCAAGGAGAAATATGATATACTTAACGGGTCTGATATGCGATGAAGCGAGAGGTTGCCACGAAAGTGGGTAAATTTTCGCAGAGTATGTCCGTAAACGGGCGAACGAGTGTGCTATGGCATGGCTCTTCGCGTTTGATGAGTACCCCTGACCCCGGAAACTACCCGTACAGATGCTGATGTGTGGGCAAATCCGGTTTTTGTCGGGAGAGAAAAGAAACGCGCGGCGCGGTGTCAGAACATTCTCGGCCCCCCACAGAACGCACCTTACAAAAATGCCTTCATTTAATATAAAGGCGTGTGCGCGAGGCGCGAAAATCAAAAAGGAGGCAAAACAAATGGCAGTCAAGGAGAAAATCCGCGTCCGCCTCACCAGCTACGACCACACCCTGATCGACACCGCAGCCGAGAAGATCGTGGAAGTTGCCAAGAGAAACGGCGCAGCTGTTTCCGGTCCCGTACCGCTCCCCACGAAGCGTGAGATCATCACGATCCTTCGTGCAGTGCACAAGTACAAGGATAGCCGCGAGCAGTTCGAGATGAGAACCCACAAGCGTCTCATCGACATCATCAAGCCCACGCAGAAGACTGTGGACGCCCTGATGAGTGTCGAGCTCCCCGCCGGCGTTGAGATCGAGATCAAGCTCTGATCCCACACGGCAAAACAAAGATAACAGTCGATGCCAAGCACTCAGACAGCAAGGCAGCTCGGCAACTTTGTAAATCACGTTGGCGTGCCCCTTTACACGTCAACCAATAATTTACAGGAGGAAAACAAAATGAAAAAGGGTATTATCGGTAAGAAAATCGGCATGACTCAGATTTTCGACGAGATCGGAAATGTGATCCCGGTTACGGTAATCGAGGCTGGTCCCTGCGTCGTAACGCAGAAGAAGACCACCGAGAACGACGGCTACGAGGCCGTACAGCTTGGCTTCATCGATGCCAAGGAAAAGCAGCTCAGCAAGCCCGCGAAGGGTCACTTCGCAAAGGCAGGCGTTGCTGCTAAGAAGCACCTGAAGGAATTCCGCCTTGAGGATTGCAGCGCACTCAACGTTGGCGACGCCATCACCGCTGAGACCTTCGCCGCGGGCGAAAAGGTCGACGTGACCGGCATCTCCAAGGGCCACGGCTACACCGGTGCCGTCAAGAGATGGAACCACCACACGCTTTGCTCTACTCACGGCGTGGGCCCCATTCACCGCGAGGTTGGCTCTATGGGTGCAAACTCCACCCCTTCTCGTGTCTTTAAGAACAAGAAGATGGCTGGACAGTATGGTAACGAGCAGGTTACCGTTCTCAACCTTAAGGTTGTTAAGATCGACGCTGAGAAGAACCTGATTGCTGTGAAGGGCGCCATTCCCGGTGCCAAGAACGGTATCGTGTTCGTCCGTGACTCGGTCAAGGCGTAAGCGGAAGGAGGAATTACCATGGCAAACGTAAAGGTTTATAACATGGCCGGCGAAGCAGTCGGCGAAATCGCTCTGTCCGACGTTATCTTCGGCGCAGAGGTAAACGGTGCTGTCCTCCACGCAGCAGTTCGTGCCTACCTGATGAATCAGCGTCAGGGCACGCAGTCCACCCTCACCCGCAGTGAGGTTTCCGGTGGCGGCAAGAAGCCCTGGAGACAGAAGGGCACCGGTAGAGCTCGTCAGGGTTCCACCCGTTCTCCCCAGTGGACTCACGGTGGTATCGCTCTGGGCCCGAAGCCCCGCGACTACCGCTTGTCTATGAACAAGAAGACGAAGAAGGTTGCACTTTACAGCGCACTTTCTGCTAAGGTTGCCGGTGGCGACCTCATCGTGGTTGACAATATCGCCACTGAGAACTATTCCACCAAGACGATGGCTGCTATGCTGCACGCCCTCGGCGCTGACAAGAAGGCCCTTGTGGTTCTTCCCGCGATCGACGCCAAGGTCATCAAGAGCTTTGCAAACATCCCCGGCGTTGTAACCACTCAGTTCAACACCGTGAACGTCTATGACGTGCTGAATGCCGATAAGTTCATTATCGCCAAGGATGCCGTCGCTAAGCTTGAGGAGGTGTACGCATAATGAGAATGGTAGAAGATATCATCATCAGACCCGTCATCACGGAAGCCAGCATGGACATGCTCGACGCCAAGAAGTACGTCTTCAAGGTACAGAGCAACGCCACCAAGGCAGACGTTGCCACCGCTGTGGAGGCAATGTTCAAGGTAAAGGTTGCATCGGTCAACACGATCAATATGAAGAAGAAGCCCAAGAGAATGGGCGTGCACGCCGGCTACACTTCCGAGTGGAAGAAGGCTATCGTCACTCTCACGGCTGACTCTAAGACCATCGAGTTCTTCGATGGTATGAAGTAAGAGTAGGAGGTTTAGAAAAATGCCTACAATCAAGTATAAGCCGACTACCCCGGCAAGACGTCAGATGAGCGTTCCTTCTTTCGAGGAGATCACCAAGTTCTCCCCTGAGAAGTCCCTGATCGTCACCAAGAAGAAGCACTCCGGCCGTAACAGCTACGGTCGCATCACCGTCCGTCATCGCGGCGGCGGCAACAAGGTTAAGTACAGAATCATCGACTTCAAGCGTCAGAACGAGGTTCCCGCAACCGTCGTCGGTGTCGAGTACGACCCCAACCGCAGCGCTTATATCGCACTTCTTCAGAACGAAGAGGGCGACAAGAGCTACATCATCGCTCCTGTTGGTCTGACCGCAGGCGACAAGGTGTACTCCGGTCCCGAGGCTGATATCAAGCCCGGTAACACGCTGCCCATCGCCAACATTCCCGTTGGTACTTTCATTCACAACGTCGAGCTTTACCCCGGCAAGGGCGCTCAGCTCGTTCGTTCCGCAGGCACCTTTGCACAGCTGATCGCAAAGGAAAACGGCGTGGCTCAGGTTCGTCTGCCCTCCGGTGAGGTTCGCCTTATCCGTCTGGACTGCAAGGCGTCCATCGGCCAGGTCGGTAACATCGAGCACGACACCGTTAAGGTTGGTAAGGCCGGTAAGACCCGTCATAAGGGTATCCGTCCCACCGTTCGCGGTTCCGTTATGAACCCCTGCGACCACCCCCACGGCGGTGGTGAGGGCAAGTCCCCTGTGGGCCGTCCCTCTCCTGTCACTCCTTGGGGCAAGCCTGCTCTGGGTTATAAGACTCGTAACAAGAAGGCGAGAACCGACAAGTTCATCGTCAAGCGTAGAAATGCGAAGTAAGGAGGTAACGAGTAATGAGTAGAAGTTTGAAAAAAGGTTATTACGTCGAAGAGAAGCTCTTCACTCGCATCTGCGCTATGAATGAGAAGAACGAGAAGAAGGTTCTTAAGACCTGGTCCCGTGCCTCCACGATCTTCCCGGATTTCGTGGGTCACACCATCGCCGTTCACGACGGCAAGAAGCACGTTCCGGTATATGTAACTGAGGATATGGTCGGTCACAAGCTCGGTGAGTTTGCACCCACCCGTACCTTCAAGGGCCATGCCGGTTCCAAGACATCCAACAACGGTAAGTAAGAGGGAGGATTAAGAAATGGAAGCAAAAGCATATCTCAAGTATGCGCGCATCTCTCCCCGTAAGGTTCAGATCGTTCTGGATCTCATCCGTGGCAAGGATGCCGGCGTAGCAATGGGTATTCTCAAGACCACCCCCAAGGCAGCTTCTGAGCTTCTCATCAAGCTGCTTGGCAGTGCGATCGCGAATGCCGAGAACAATTTCCACATGGATGCCAGCAAGCTCTACGTAAGCGAGTGCTTCGTTTGCGCAGGCCCCACGCTCAAGCGCATCATGCCCCGCGCAAAGGGCAGCGCTGACCGCATCCTGAAGAGAACCAGCCATGTCACCATGGTTGTGAAAGAAAGATAAGGAGGAAACGAACAATGGGTCAGAAAGTAAATCCTCACGGCCTTCGCGTAGGCGTGATTAAGAACTGGGACTCGAGATGGTTCACCAACGATCAGAAGTTTGGCGACACCCTCGTTTCCGACTATCAGATTCGTAAATATCTGAAGGCCGAGCTGCAGAAGGCCGGTGTTCCGAAGATCGAGATCGAGCGTGACAGCCACCGCGTCCGCGTGTTCGTTCACTGCGCCAAGCCCGGCATGGTGATCGGCAAGGGCGGTGAGCAGATCGACAAGTACAAGGCAACCCTCGAGAAGATGGTTGGCATGCCTGTCGCCCTCAACGTTGTTGAGGTTCGCTCCCCCGACCTCAACGCTCAGCTCGTTGCTGAGAACATCGCATCTCAGCTTGAGAACCGCGTGGCATTCCGTCGCGCAATGAAGATGGCTATCCGCAATACCATGCGCCTTGGCGCAAAGGGTATCAAGATCAGCTGCGCAGGTCGTCTTGGCGGCGCCGAGATCGCAAAGACCGAGCACTATCACGAGGGTACCATTCCGCTTCAGACGCTTCGTGCAGATATCGAGTACGGTTTCTGGGAAGCAAACACCACCTACGGTAAGATCGGTATCAAGGTATGGATCTACCGCGGCGAGGTGCTCAACGAAGTGAACCGTACTGCTGCCGCTCCTCGCAACGATCGCCGTGGCGACCGTCGTGACAACCGCGGTGGTGACCGTCGCGACAACCGTCGCGGCAACGGCGAGCGCCGCGATTTCCGCGGTGAGCGCAAAGCACCCAGACAAGGAGGCACGAAGTAATCATGTTGATGCCTAAGAGAGTGAAGTACCGTCGCGTACAGCGCGGTCGTCTGAAGGGTAAGGCCATGCGTGGCAACACCCTGTCCAACGGCTCCTACGGCCTTGTGGCACTTGAGCCCGCTTGGATCACCAGCAACCAGATCGAGGCAGCCCGTATCGCTATGACTCGTTATATCAAGCGTGGCGGTGAGGTTTGGATCAAGATCTTCCCCGATAAGCCCATCACCGAAAAGCCCGCCGAGACTCGAATGGGTTCCGGTAAGGGTTCTCCCGAGTACTGGGTGGCTGTGGTTAAGCCCGGCCGCATCATGTTCGAGATGGAAGGCGTTGCCGAGGACGTTGCCCGCGAGGCAATGCGTCTTGCAGGCCACAAGCTTCCCATCAAGACCAAGTTCATCACGAAAGAAAACCAGGAGGGTTAAGCAATGAAGGCAGCAGAACTGAATAAGCTCAGCGTCGAAGAGCTTAACGCTAAGCTCAAGGAACTCAAGGGCGAGCTTTTTAACCTCCGCTTCCAGCACGCTGTTAACCAGCTTGAGAATCCCCACAAGATGGTGGAAGTCAAGAAGGATATCGCGCGTGTAATGACCGTTCTTCAGCAGAAGAACGCATAAGGAGGGTAAATCATGACCGAAGAAAGAACGCTGAGAAAGACGCGCGTGGGCATGGTTGTCAGCACGAAGATGGATAAGACCGTTGTGGTTGCCATCGAGGACAACGTGAAGCACCCCGTTTACAGCAAGATCATCAAGCACACCTTGAAGGTACACGCTCACGACGAGAACAACGAGTGCGGCGTAGGCGACCGTGTTGAGGTTATGGAAACCCGTCCTCTCTCCAAGACGAAGAGATGGCGCGTGACCGAGATCATCGAGAAGGCGAAGTAATTTCGCCTTCACACTGAAGAATTCTAACAGTAGGTACGTCGAAGCGTGCCGAAGCAAGTAGGAGGAAAATAAAGTGATTCAGCAACAGAGTTTAATGAAAGTTGCCGATAACACCGGTGCCAAGGAGCTGATGTGCATCCGCGTGCTTGGCGGTTCCGGCCGTCGCTACGCCAACATCGGCGACGTCGTGGTTGCAGCTGTCAAGAAGGCAGCTCCCGGCGGCGTTGTGAAGAAGGGCGACGTTGTTAAGGCAGTTATCGTAAGAAGCGTGCACGGTCTTAAGCGTGCAGACGGTTCTTATATCAAGTTTGATGAGAACGCAGCCGTTATCATCAGAGAAGACAAGACCCCCCGCGGCACTCGTATCTTTGGCCCGGTGGCACGTGAGCTTCGTGAGAAGGATTATCTCAAGATCCTGTCTCTTGCTCCCGAAGTACTGTAATGGAGGTAATCGGTAAAATGAATAAGATTCATGTTAAGACCGGCGATACCGTTATCGTACTTTCCGGTGAAGATAAGGGCGTGAAGGGCGAGGTCATCGCCGTTTCCCCCGCCGAGGGCAAGATCCTCGTTAAGGGTGTTAATATCATCCACAAGCACGTTAAGCCCCGCAAGCAGGGTGAGACCGGCGGCATCGTTGATGCTGAGGGTGCCATCTACGCTTCCCGCGTGGCTCTGTACTGCCCCAACTGTGACAAGGGTGTTCGCACCAAGGCACAGATGGACGGCGACAAGAAGGTCCGCGTTTGTGCTAAGTGCGGCGCTAAGCTTTGAGAGGAGGTAAACTGACATGGCAAGAATGAAGAATATGTACCGTGAGCAGGTTGCCCCCGCTCTTATGAAGCAGTTTGCTTACTCCAGCGTTATGCAGATCCCGAAGCTTGATAAGATCGTTATCAACATCGGTGCCGGCGACGCTAAGGACAACAGCAAGGTGATTGAGAACATCATCACCGACCTGACCACCATTTCCGGTCAGAAGGCCGTTGCTACCGTGGCTAAGAAGTCCGTAGCAAACTTCAAGCTCCGTCAGGGCATGAAGATCGGCGCAAAGGTTACCCTTCGCGGCGACCGTATGTACGAGTTTGTAGATCGTCTGTTCAACTTCGCGCTTCCTCGCGTGCGTGACTTCAAGGGTATCAACCCCAACGCATTCGACGGCCGCGGCAACTACTCCCTCGGCCTCAAGGAGCAGCTGATCTTCCCCGAAATCGAGTACGACAAGGTTGAGAAGATCCGTGGTATGGACATCTGCTTCGTTACCACCGCAAACACCGATGCCGAGGCAAGAGAGCTGCTCCGTCTGATGGGCGCTCCCTTCGCACAATAATCCGGGAGGTAGAGAACAATGGCAAAGAAGTCTATGATTCTGAAGCAGCAGAGAGAACAGAAGTTCTCCACGCGTGAGTACACCAGATGCAAGATCTGCGGCCGTCCCCACGCTTACCTGCGTAAGTTCGGTATCTGCCGTATCTGCTTCCGTGAGCTTGCCTACAAGGGCCAGATCCCCGGTGTAAAGAAGGCATCCTGGTAATCTTACCGATTCGCTCGGTTTCCCCCATACGGGGGAGGCCGTGAGAATAAAAACCCCTAACTTTCGGAAGGAAATCAGACCGACCCTCAAAATCAGTAGGGAGTTCGATTTAACCGCCGATCGGCCGCCGAGCAAAGCTCGGCAGCAAGAAAAAATTACTTGCATACAGGAGGATTAAAACTATGCAAATGTCTGACGTTATTGCCGATATGCTCACCCGTATCCGCAACGCAAGCAATGCGAAGCACGCTACGGTCGATATCCCGGCATCCAACATGAAGAAATCCATCGCTGACATTCTCGTCGCTGAGGGCTACGTTAAGGGCTACCAGGTGATCGAGGACGGCAAGCAGGGCACTATCCGCGTTACGCTGAAGTACACTGCCGGCAAGCAGAAGGTCATTCGTGGCCTGCGCCGTGTGTCCAAGCCGGGCTTGCGTATCTACGCCGGCTACGAGGATATGCCCAAGGTTATGAACGGTCTTGGTATCGCGATCGTGTCCACCTCTAAGGGTCTGATGACCGACAAGAAGGCACGCGAGCTCAAGATCGGTGGCGAAGTCATCGCCTTCGTCTGGTAAGGAGGTAGGAAAGATGTCTAGAATTGGTAGAATGCCTATCGCTGTGCCCGCAAACGTGACCGTTACCATCGCTGATGGCAACGTTGTTACCGTCAAGGGCCCCCTCGGTACCCTTACCGAGACCTTCGCAGACGTAATCACCATCAAGCAGGAGGGTGCCGAGCTGATCGTAACCCGTCCCAATGATGAAAAAGAGGTTCGCAGCCTGCACGGCCTTACCCGCGCACTGCTCAACAACATGGTTGTTGGTGTTACCACCGGTTACGCCAAGACCCTTGAGGTTGTGGGCGTTGGTTACAAGGTGGCAAAGCAGGGCAAGAACCTGATGCTTTACCTTGGCCACTCTCTGGTGAACGGCCTTCCCCAGAGCAGCCTGGTCGTTGCTGAGCCCGACGGTATCACCTTCGAGGTTCCCAACCCCAACACCATCGTGGTGAAGGGCATCAACAAGCAGGCCGTTGGCCAGATCGCAGCCGTGATCCGCGGCAAGAGACCCCCCGAGCCCTACCATGGCAAGGGTGTCAAGTATTCCGACGAGCACATTCGCCGTAAGGCCGGTAAAGCCGGTAAATAATGAAAGGAGTGGATTGAAATGGTATCGAGAAAAGACAGCAATCAGGCTCGCCTTAAGAGACATAAGAGAGTCAGAGCAAAGATCTCCGGCACCGCAGAGTGCCCCCGCCTTGCAGTGTATCGTTCTAACGCACACATCAGCGCTCAGATCATCGATGACGTTGCAGGTGTTACCCTTGTTTCCGCTTCTACCTACGAGAAGGCGTTCGAGGAAATCGGCAGCAACAAGGCAGCAGCTCGCGTCGTGGGCAAGACCCTCGCTGAGCGCGCTTGCGCAAAAGGTATTACCGAAGTCGTATTCGACCGTGGCGGCTATCTTTATCACGGGCGTGTATCGGAACTGGCTGAAGGCGCTCGCGAGGGCGGCCTGAAGTTCTGAGTCCGGTTTGTACACTGTTCAAACTTGTTTGAACAAATTTTAGGAGGAATAACATGGCTTACAACAGAAATCCCGCTGAGCAAGAGTTCAAGGAACAGCTCATCGCGCTTAACCGTGTTTCCAAGACCGTTAAAGGTGGTCGTATCGCCCGCTTCGCTGCTATCATGGCAGTGGGTGACGGCAAGGGCCGCATCGGTGTAGGTCTCGGTAAGGCAGCCGAGGTGCCGGAGGCAATCCGCAAGGGCATCGAGGATGCAAAGAAGAATATGATCACGGTTTCCCTGAAGGGAACCACCATCCCCCACGAGGTTACCGGCGTATTCGGTGCAGGTAAGGTGCTTCTGAAGCCCGCTGCTCCCGGTACCGGTATCATCGCAGGCGGCGGTGTTCGTTTCGTGCTGGAGCTTGCCGGCATCAAGAACATCCGCGCAAAGAGCCTGCGCTCCAACAACCCCGCCAACGTGGTTAAGGCCACCGTTGAGGGCTTGAAGGCACTGCGCACCGCAGAAGAGGTTGCTAAGATCCGCGACCTTGACGTGGCGCAGGTGAAGTAAGGAGGGCATAACGATGAAAAAGGTTACTCTCGTCAAGAGCACCATCGGCGCTCTCCCCAACCAGAAGGCCACGGCTAAGTCCCTTGGTCTTAACAAAATCGGCGATTTCATCATTCACGAGGATAACGCCGTTCTTGCCGGCAAGGTGAAGGTTATTTCCCACCTTGTTAAGGTAGAAAACGCGTAAAGGAGGCAGCAATGATGAAACTTCATGAACTTTCTCCCGCAGAAGGCTCCGCAAGAGATTCCTACCGCAAGGGCCGCGGCCCCGGTTCCGGTAACGGCAAGACCGCAGGTAAGGGTCACAAGGGCCAGAACGCCCGTTCCGGCGGCGGCGTACGCCCCGGCTTCGAGGGTGGTCAGATCCCGCTTTACCGTAAGCACCCCAAGCGCGGCTTCAACAACAAGTTCGCAAAGATCTACACTGTTGTGAACGTTGAGCAGCTGAACGTGTTTGAGGACGGCGCTGTGGTCGATCTCGAGGCACTGATGGCCAAGAGAATCGTCCGCAAGGTCGTTGACGGTGTGAAGATCCTCGGTAACGGCGAGCTCACTCGTAAATTAACCGTAAAAGCTACCGTCTTTTCGGCTTCCGCAAAGGAAAAGATTGAAGCAGCAGGTGGAAAGATCGAGGTAGCATAAGGATGTTTAAGACGCTGAAAAACGCATGGAAGACACCCGAGCTTCAAAAGAAGATGATCTTCACGTTGTTTATCGTCCTCCTTTATCGCCTTGGTGCTTGCATTATCGTTCCTTTCGTTGACGGAGATATCTCCTCCAGCTTGAATACCTTCTTCGGATCCTCTATTTTCGGTCTGATGGGTATTCTGTCGGGCGGCGCTATGCAGCACGCAACACTGTTCGCACTGGGCGTCAGCCCCTATATCACTTCTTCGATCGTGATGCAGCTTCTGACCATTGCCATTCCTCCTCTGGAAAGAATGGCAAAGGACGGCGCCAACGGTCAGAAGAAGATCAACACCATCACGCGCTTCGTTACTGTGGCACTCGCGCTCATCATGAGCTTGGGCTACAGCTTCAAGCTCCTGTACGGTGATGAGACCACCGGTAGCTATATTCTCAAGTCCGTTGGTACGGAGAGCGGTGTTCCCACGTGGTTTGCCATGCTGGTGATCAACGCCTGCTTCTGTGCCGGTGCGGCACTGGTGATGTGGCTTGCCGAGCTGATCAATGAAAAGGGCATCGGCAACGGCATTTCCGTCGTCCTTTGCGTCAATATCATTGCCAGCTTCCCGACGCTGTTCTCCTCGCTTATCAGCGGTATTACCGACGGTAAGTGGTGGGTCGGCGCGATCGTGGCAGTGATCATCGCAATCGTGATCGTGGCGGCAACCGGCTTTATCGTATTCGTTACGAACTCCGAGCGCCGTATTCCGATCCAGTACGCGAAGCGCGTGGTTGGCCGAAAGATGTACGGCGGCCAGGCCACCAATCTGCCCATCAAGCTGAACATGACCGGCGTTATGCCGATCATCTTCGCGCAGTCCATCGTTTCGATTCCTGCAACCATCGCGTTGTTTACGGGCTCTGACAGCGGCTTCTCGAAGGCAATCAACAGCTTCTTCGGCGCGACCACTTGGGAATACCTTGTGGTTTACCTGATCCTGATTGTGGCATTCTCTTACTTCTACGTGCTGATCTCTTTCAACCCCGTAGAGGTAGCAAACAACATCAACAGCAACGGCGGCGCGATCCCCGGACACCGTCCCGGTCGTCCCACCGTGCAGTATATCAACCGTATTCTGAAGCGCGTGACCCTGATCGGTGCATTCTTCCTTTGCATCGTGGCGGGTGTTCCCATGCTGGTCACTGTGGTTAGCGCGGCACTTGCCGGTGCAGGCGTTTCCGTGCCCAGCAGCTTGACGGCCTACGCGATGACGTTTGGCGGTTCCTCCTTGCTGATCGTGGTGGGCGTGGTGCTTGAAACCGTTCGCGATATCGAGGCACAGCTCAGCATGCGTCAAAGCAAGGGCTTCCTTGGCTGATCACTCTTACGGAGGATACTATGAACTTGATTCTGATGGGTGCTCCCGGTGCGGGCAAAGGCACGCAGGCCGAGAGGATTTCAGAAAAATGGGGTATCCCCACGATTTCGACGGGGAGTGTGCTTCGTGCCGCCATTCAGGCGGGCACCGAGCTTGGCGTTACCGCAAAGTCCTATATGGACGAGGGTAACCTGGTTCCCGATGAGATCGTGATCGGTATCATCAAGGAATATATCACTTCTGATGCTTGCAAGAATGGCTTCATTCTTGACGGCTTCCCCCGCTCCATTCCTCAAGCCGAGGCGTTGGATAAGATGGGGGTAAAGATCGACGCCGTTCTCTCGATTGAGGTGGCGGACGAAAAGATCGTAGAGCGTATGAGCGGCAGACGCGTTTGCACTTGCGGCGCTTCCTATCATGCTCTCTACAAACCTTCCCAAAAGGAGGGTATTTGCGACAAGTGCGGTGCCGAGCTCTTCATCCGCAAGGATGACGCGCCCGAAACCGTGCGCAACCGCCTGCATACCTACCACAAGGTAACCGAGCCGCTCAAGGAGTTCTACTCCGAGAAGGGCTTGCTCCTTGAGGTGCAGGGGCAGGAGGAGGTGGCCGACACGACGCGCCTTACCTTTGAGGCGCTGGGCCAAATCTGATCCTATGATACAGATTAAGAATCGTTTGCAGATCGCAGCAATGCGTGAAGCGGGTAAGATCACGGGCGAGGCATTGCTTGTTGCCCGTGATCACATCCGCGAAGGGATTAGCACCAAGGAGCTGGATACGATCATTCGTAACCATATCGAGAAGCGGGGCGCAAAGCCCTCCTTCCTCGGGCTCTACGGCTTTCCCGGATCTGCGTGCATCAGCATCAACGACGAAGTCATTCACGGTATCCCGTCTTCGACGAGGATCCTTAAGGAGGGTGACATCGTGAAGATCGACGTGGGCGCCTTTTATAAGGGCTTTCACGGCGACAGCGCGAGAACCTTTGCCGTGGGACGTGTGAGTGACGAGGCCACGCGGCTGATCGCCGCCACCAAGCAGAGCTTCTATGAGGCACTTGAGGCGGTGAAGATTGGCAACCGCGTTGGTGATATCGGTGCCGCAGTGGACGGATATATCCGCCAGCAGGGCTTCAGCGTGGTGCGCCGCTATGTCGGCCACGGCGTTGGACGCGACGTGCATGAGCAGCCGGACGTTCCCAATTACGGGACCCCCGGACGTGGCCCCCGTCTTTGCGCGGGGCTGGTCATTGCCATAGAACCTATGGTAAACGTTGGAACACACGAGGTTCGTGAGCTTTCTGACGGATGGACGGTAAAAACCGCAGACGGCTCTCTTTCGGCGCATTACGAGAACACCGTGGCGCTGACCGAGGAGGGCATCATCAATCTGACAGAGGTTGAGATCGGAGAATGATCGCAAATATAATCCAAGACAAGGGAGGACATTTCTGTGCCAAAGGATGACGTAATTGAGTTTGAGGGTACCGTGGTTGAGGCACTGCCCAGCGCGACCTTCAAGGTGAAGCTGCCCAACGGGCATATCGTAACGGCCCGCATTTCCGGCAAGCTTCGCGTCAACTATATCCGCATATTGCCCGGCGACCGCGTAACGGTTGAGGTTTCGGTTTACGACCTCACCAAGGGACGCATCACCTGGCGCGCGAAATAAGATCCGCGCAAAGATCTTAAACATTTTAGATGAAAGGAATGGTGTGACAAATGAAAGTAAAGCCTTCCGTTAAAAAGATCTGCGAAAAGTGCAAGATTATCAAGAGAAAGGGCCGCGTAATGGTCATCTGTGAAAATCCCAAGCACAAGCAGAGACAGGGCTAATCCCCACACTGAAGAAAGAGGTAAATAACTATGGCTCGTATTGCAGGTGTTGATATTCCCAATCAAAAAAGAGTGGAAATTGCACTGACCTATATCTACGGCATCGGCCGTAAGAGCGCAAACGACATCCTCCAGAAGACCGGTATCAATCCTGATACCCGTGCAAAGGATCTGACCGAGGACGAGGTTGCAAAGCTGCGTGACGAGATCGAAAGCGCTTACACCGTGGAGGGTGACCTTCGCCGTGACGTCGCGCTGAACATCAAGCGTCTGGTCGAGATCAACTGCTACCGCGGTATTCGTCACCGCAAGGGTCTGCCCGTAAGAGGTCAGAGAACCAAGACCAACGCCAGAACTCGTAAGGGTCCCGCAAAGACCATTGCGAATAAGAAGAAATAAAGGAGTGGCATAACAATGGCTAATGTAAAGAAAGTCATCAAGAAACGCCGCGAGCGCAAGAATATTGAGAAGGGTGCCGTTCACATCAGCGCCACTTTCAATAACACCATCATCACCGTGACCGACGTTGCAGGCAACGCAATTTCTTGGGCATCTGCCGGTGAGCTCGGCTTCAAGGGCTCCCGTAAGTCTACCCCCTTTGCTGCACAGTCTGCAGCAGAGACTGCCGCAAAGGCAGCGATGGAGCACGGCTTGAAGACGGTTGAGGTTTACGTAAAGGGCCCTGGCTCCGGACGTGAGTCTGCGATCCGCGCACTGGAGACCGTTGGTCTTACCGTGACCATGATCAAGGACGTAACCCCCATCCCCCACAACGGCTGCCGTCCCCCCAAGCGCCGCCGCGTCTAATCAACAGGAGGTAAACGAAAATGGCAAGATATACTGGTCCTGCATGTCGTATTTGCCGCCGCGAGGGCACCAAGCTGTTCCTCAAGGGCGAGCGTTGCATGACAGGTAAGTGCGCAATCGACCGCCGCAACACTGCTCCCGGTCAGCATGGCGCCGCTAACAAGAAGGTTCGTGAGTACGGTATGCATCTTCGCGAGAAGCAGAAGGTCAAGAAGTACTACGGCATGCTTGAAACTCAGTTCGCAAATCTGTACGCTGAGGCAGACCGCAAGCCCGGCATGACCGGCGAGAACCTGTTGGTTCTGCTTGAAAGAAGACTGGACAACGTGGTGTACCGCATGGGTATGGCTGATAGCCGCCGTGAGGCCCGCCAGCTCGTTCTGCACGCACACTTCACCCTCAATGGCAAGAAGGTCAACATCCCCTCCATCTCTGTGAAGGTGGGCGACGTGATCGCTATTAAGGAGAGCAGCCGTGATCTGGCAAATGTGAAGGCACTCATGGAGAAGCTTTCCACTCGCCTTACTCCCAAGTGGCTGGAAGTTAACAAGGAAAATGCTACCGCGAAGGTCGTGGCTATGCCCGCTCGCGAGGACATTGACTTTGAGATCAACGAGCAGCTGATCGTCGAGTTCTATTCCAAGTAATCCGCGTCGCCAGTTGGCTGACGCGCTGTCACCAACGGCGATACGGCTGTATGTACCCCGCCAAAGAATGGCACTAACATGAAATAGGAGGGTTTATTGGAATGCTTGAAATTGAAAAGCCGAATATTACCATTGCTCATCTGAGCGAGGACGGAAAAAGCGGTACTTTCGTGGTCGATCCCCTGGAGCGCGGCTACGGTATCACTTTGGGCAACTCTTTGCGCCGCGTACTGCTCAGCTCTCTGCAGGGTGTGGCTGTTACCAGCATCAAGATCGACGGTGTCCTCCACGAATTTTCCACCATTCCCGGTGTAAAGGAAGACGTGACCGAGATCGTCCTTAACGTAAAGGGCATCACGGCAAAGCTGTTCAGCAACACCACCAAGACCGCTATCCTTGACGTGACCGGCCCCCGTGAGGTGACCGCCGGTGACATCAAGCCCGATGCCGATCTGGAGATTCTGAACCCCGAGCACCATCTGTTCACCCTGGCCGAGAACGAGCGCGTTTATATGGAGCTGACGTTTGATCACGGTCGCGGATACGTTTCCCAGGAGCGCAACAAGCAGCTTGCTGCTATCGCAATGGGTCCCAACACCTCCGCACCCATCGGCACCATCTTTACCGATTCGATCTATACGCCTGTTTACAAGGTGAACTATGACGTGGAAAGCACCCGCGTGGGCAACGTCACCGATCTTGACAAACTGACCATTGATGTTCTGACCAACGGAACTATCACGGCCAAAGAAGCGATTTCTCTTGCCGCCAAGATACTCAATGAACATCTCAACCTCTTTGTAAATCTTACCGATGAGGCAAAGAAGGCAGAGATTCTGGTTGAGCCGGAAGAGACCATTAAGGAAAAGGTCCTTGAGATGACCATTGAAGAGCTTGACATGTCTGTTCGTAGCTTCAACTGCTTGAAGCGCGCAGGCATTGACACGGTGGAGGATCTCACCAACCGTACCGAGGAGGACATGATCAAGGTTCGTAACCTCGGTAAGAAATCGCTGGAAGAAGTTATTCAAAAATTGCACTCGCTTGGCCTCGACCTGAAGAAGGAAGAGGAGTAAGCGGGCTGACGAAGTATACGATTTAGGAGGGAAACCACAATGCCCGGAAAACTTGGCAGACCTACCGAGCATCGCAACGCAATGCTCCGCGGTCTTGTGACTTACCTGCTTGAGAACGGCAAAATCGAAACCACGCTGGCTCGCGCCAAGCAGGTTCGTTCCATGGCAGAGAAGATGATTACGCTTGGCAAGAAGAATACCCTTGCCACTCGCCGTCAGGCACTGGCCTACATTACCAAGGAGGATGTCGTGAGCAAGCTGTTCAACGAGATCGCCCCCAAGTACGAAGGCCGCAACGGCGGTTATACGCAGATCTTCAAGATGGGTCCCCGTCGCGGCGACGCTGCCGAGATGGCTCTCATCAAGCTGATCGAGGACTAATGAAAAAAGCCCCCCACCCGCAAGGGTGGGGCTTTTTTTATCCGTTCAGCTCGCGCAGTGTTCTCCACAGCGCGTCCAGCTCCGAAACAGTGTTGAACGCGCCGAAGCCCAGGCGCACTGCGCCGCGTGGGGCGGTACCGAGCGCCTCGTGTGCAAGCGGGGCACAGTGCAGCCCCGCACGCACGCAGATGCCCTCACGCGCAAGGTGCTGTGCGACCTCTTGTGGGGAGAGGTGTGTGTGATTGAAAAGCAGCACCGGCCCCTCCCGATCGCGTGCATAGATCTCGATCGCGGGGATACTTTCCAAACGCTCGCGCGCCGCGCAAAAGAGCACTTTTTCGTGGGCGGCGATGTTTTCCAAGCCGCGCTCTTGTAGAAATTGTATCCCGTCGAGAAGCCCCACGATGGCTGGCGTGGCAAGCGTGCCCGCCTCGTATCGCTCAGGTGGGAGCGTGGGCATCTCCTCGGCCAGCGAGTCGCTCCCGCTCCCGCCCTCTAAAAGCGGCGCGGGAGAAATGCCCTCGCCAAGGGCGAGCACCCCCGCCCCCTGAATGCCGTAAAGCCCCTTGTGCGCGGGAACGGCAAGTGCGCTGATATGCATATTTGCCATGTCAATGGGCAAATGCCCTGCGGACTGGGCGGCATCGACCAGGAACAAAAGCCTTTTTTCGTGGCAGAGCGCGCCGATCTCGGTGATCGGCAGAGAGATGGAGCAGATGTTCGACGCGTGCGCGCAGATCACGCCCTTGGTCTGCGGGCGCAAACGGCGCGCAAGCTCTGAAAGGATCTGTGCGGGCGTGAGCCCCACGACGGGGAAGCTCTCAAAGCGCACGCCAAGCTCGCGCTGTAAGCGGCATAAGGGCCGTCGCACGGCGTTGTGCTCCAGCTCGGAGATCAGGACATGATCGCCCGCGCCAAACAGGCCCTTGATCGCCAAATTGAGGGCGTGCGTGGTGTTTGAGGTAAAAAGCACACGCTCGGGCGCGCCCACACCGAAAAGAGATGAGAGCGCGGTGCGACAGTCGTAGACCTTTTCCGCGCAGACAAGCGAGAGCGGGTGAGCCCCGCGCCCCGGGTTGCCGCAATAGCGCGCCAGACACTCCAGCACGGCCTCCAGCACCCTGCGGGGCTTGGGAAAAGTGGTGGCGGCGTTGTCCAGATAGATCACGGCGCGTTCCCCCTTTGCAAATACTGTGACACCGAGATGCCGTCGCTTTTCAGCGCCACGCGCACCTGATCCAGCATCGCGCAGTCAAAGGAAACGCCGAAGGCGCACCCGCGCTTGGTTTCGTTTGCGGAAAGGCCGATGACCTCAGCGAAAATACCGTGTGACGCCAGCGTACGCGTGGCGCGTAGGGCAGCCGTCATCGTGCCGATCGCCCCCACACAACAGCCCCTTTTTGTATAAGGCACGCGATCACCTCCCTCGCCCTTAGCATATGCCGCGTGTGTGTGAAGAGTGTGTGAAAAGTGGGCGTTTTGCCTTTTTGCATCGCTTGGTGCTCTTGACAAAGTGCTTGGCATAAGGTATAATGAAAACGATATATTTTTGCACCCGTTTGGCGGGATAATGCGAAGAAAGGGGGGAGAAAAAATGGTCAAGATCCTGTTTGGCAAAATCAAAGAATCGGCCATTTCCGTCATGCCCGTGGCACTGATCGTGCTGCTGCTTGCCTGTACGCCCCTTTTGCAGCTTTCCGCGACCGAGGGGATCGTATTTTGTGTTTGCGCCGTGCTGCTTGTGGTCGGCATCGGACTTTTCAATATGGGTGCTGACATTGCCATGACGCCCATGGGCATACAGGTGGGTGCGGGGCTTTCCAAATCCCGCCGTATGGGCGTGCTGCTTGGCTCCTGCTTTGTGCTTGGCGTGCTGATCACGGTGGCGGAGCCCGATCTTTCCGTGCTGGCCGCTCAGGTGGCGGGCGTGATGGACTCCACGCTGCTTATCGTTTGTGTGGGCGTGGGCGTGGGACTTTTCTTACTACTTGCCGTGTTGAAGATCCTCACTAACACGCGCCTTTCCTCGATGCTTTTGTTCTTCTATATGCTGCTGTTTGCCGTGACCTCGCTTGTGCTTCTGGTGGGCAACGGCCCTTTGCTTTCGATGGCGTTTGACTCGGGTGGTGTGACCACCGGCCCTATTACGGTGCCCTTTATCATGGCACTGGGCGCGGGCATTGCCGTAACGCTTGGCGGCAAGAACACAAGCGAGAACAGCTTCGGTCTTGTGGCGCTTTGCTCGGTGGGCCCGATCTTGGCGGTGATGTTGCTTGGCGTGTTTGCGCGCGGCGATCTTGCCTACGAGCTGCCCAATTATGCGGTCGAATCCTATCTTGGCACCAATCTTCTCGCCACCGTGGGAACGGTGGCGGGAGAGGTTGCCACGGCACTTTTGCTGATCGTGGCCTTTTTCGTGGTGTTGCAGCTTACCTGCTTGCACCTGCCAAGCAAGATATTGATCCGTGTGTCTATCGGTATTCTTTATACTTTCCTCGGGCTTGTGGTCTTTCTTTCCAGCGTGACCGTCGGCTTTATGCCCATCGGCTATAAAATCGGCGTGTCCCTTGCCGCGCACCCGTGGCTGTTGGTTGGATTTGGCTTTTTGCTGGGGCTTGTGGTGGTGCTGGCGGAGCCCGCGATCCACGTGCTCAATCACCAGGTGGAAACCGTTACCAACGGCTCGGTCAGCCGCCGCTCGATGATGCTGGCGCTGTGCATCGGCGTGGGCGTTTCGATCGGGCTTTCGATGATCCGTATTCTCTTTGGATTCAGCGTGCTTTACTATCTGATCCCTGGCTATTTCATTTCCCTTGGGCTTTCCTTCTTCGTGCCTCGACTGTATACGGCGATCGCCTTTGACTCGGGCGGCGTGGCCAGCGGTCCCCTGACCTCGGGCTTTATCCTGCCGCTTGCCATCGGTGCTGCTGTGGGCGTGGGCGGGGTGTCCTCGGTGCTGGAGAGTGCTTTTGGCATCGTGGCGATGGTTGCGATGACGCCCCTCATTACCATTCAGGTGATGGGCTTCCGTGCAGTCACAGCCGCGCGCGTGCGCCAGAGCATTATGATGAAGAATATTTTGGGTGCGGATGACGCTCAGATCATCCGATTTATGTAAAGGGGGTTGCGTGATGCCGAGAAAAAAGCAAGCAGGTGCCATGCAAGCACCCCACAAGCTCAAGCTGCTTGTCACCATTGTGAACCGCGAAAAGGCGGATTTCTATATGGACCTTATCCAAAGCTTTGACGTGAATATGCAGTTCTGCGCCGCCGCGCGCGGCACGGCCGGCTCGGATATTTTGCAGATGATGGGCCTTGTGCAAAGCGAAAAAACGGTGATCTTCAGCGTGATCCGAGAGGATCGCGTCAAGCGCGCGCTGGAGGCGCTTGCCGCACGCTTTGCTACCATAAAAAACGGAAAGGGCATTGCCTATACCGTGCCGATGAGCGGCATGATCGGGGTGCTCGCCTACAACTTCTTTGCGGATAACCGCCGTGCCTTGCTTGGCACAAAGGAGGGCAAGTGATATGACTTTTGCTTATGAAATGATCGTGTGCGTGGTCAACAGCGGCTTCAGCGACGCCGTGATGAGCGCCGCGCGCGAATACGGCGCGCGGGGCGGCACGGTGCTGGGCGCCCGCGGCACCGCCAATCAGGAGGCAGAGACCTTTTTCGGCATTTCGATCCAACCCGAAAAGGAAGTGGTGCTGATCCTCGTTCCTGCCAAGATCAAGGACGACATTCTGCACGCCATTTACGAAAAGGTAGGTCTTGCCACCCCGGGCCAGGGAATTGCCTTCACGCTACCCGTGGAAAACGCCGTTGGCTTGCCCGCGCTTGCCGTTGAGGACGAAAAAGCGGAATAATTCACACGAACTACTTGTAATTTTCACGAAAAAGAGATACAATAAAGGGAAGGAGCGCGGAATGTTCGGTTACGTAAAGACAGTGCGCGGTGAGCTGCGCGTACGGGAATATGAATATTATCGCGCCTCGTACTGTGGACTTTGCCGCTCGATGGGAAAGTGTACGGGGCAGTGCTCGCGTATGCTGCTCAGCTACGATTTCGCGTATCTGGCCAACGTGCGCATGGCGCTCAGTGGCCAAAAGCCCGCCTTTGCCAAGCGGAGGTGTATGGTGCACCCCTTGCGGCGGCGTGTGATGATGGAGCGAAACGAGCAGCTTGACTTTTGCGCGGCGGCCAGTGCCATTCTCGCGTATGAAAAATGCCGCGACAATATCGCGGACGAGCGCGGCTTTGCGCGCCTTCGCTCACGGATCTCGTGTCTGTTTTTGCGCGGCGCGTACCGCCGCGCAAAAAAGCGTCTGCCCGCGCTTGCTGAGGCAGTGCGTGCGCATCTTGTGCGCCTTGGCGAGCTGGAGAAGGCAAAAACGCCCTCTGTGGATCAGGTGGCGGCGGTGTTCGGCGATCTGCTTGCCGACGTGACCTCGCACGGTCTTGAGGGTGCCGGCGCCACGCTGGCGCGGAAGATCGGCTTTGAAACAGGGCGCTTCATCTATATGCTTGACGCGCTGGACGATCTGGAAAAGGATATAAAAAAGGGAAGATACAACCCCTTTGCACTTGCCTATGGCGGGGTGCTTGGTGAGGAGGACAAGGCGGGCATCAAGGACGCGATCCTGTGCTGTCTTTGTGACCTGTCTGCCGTGTTTGATCTGATGGATGCAGATGATGACCCCACGAGAAAAGAAATTCTGAACAATATTTTGTATTTGGGTATGCCGCACGCGCTGGAGCGCGTCCTTACGGGCGAGGCACCCCAAAAGGAGGAAGCATTATGAGCAACAACCCTTATAAGGTTCTGGGCGTTTCGCAAAACGCCAGCGACGAGGAGATCAAAAAGGCGTATCGCGACCTCGCGCACAAGTATCATCCCGACCGCTATCAGGATAGCGATCTTTCCGACCTTGCAAGCGAGAAGATGAAAGAGATCAATGCCGCTTACGAGGAGATCCATCGCCTGCGCACCGAGAATGCGGGCTCGCAGAGTGAGCAGCAGAGCAACGGCGGATTTTCCTACACGACCTCGAACGAGGGCAATTATAACAGAAGCTACTATTCCCAGCAGGCACAGGAAAAGTTCTTCCTTATCCGTAACTGTGTCAACTCCGGCAACGTGAACGAGGCGGAAAGATTGCTCAAGGAGATCGACAACAGCGACCGCGGTGCGGAATGGCACTTCCTTGCGGGCTGCGTTCTGCTGCGCAAGGGCTTCTATGCCGACGCGCGCCACGCGTTTGATACCGCGTATCGTATGGAACCCACCAACAACGAATATTTCCGCGCCAAGGAGAATATGCACAACCGTGCGGGTGGCTTCAACTCCTCTTACAATAACGGAAGCAGCGGCTGCTGTGATACGGATATTTGCACCACGCTTTGCGTGGCGGATTGCTGCTGCGAGTGCCTTGGCGGCGATCTGATCTCCTGCTGCTGAGATGGAGCGCAAAATAAAGGGCACGCGCGCGCTGACCGTTTCGGCGGTGCTGTGTGCGCTCGGCGTGATCTTGCTCGCGCTTGGTTCGCTTTTGCAGTTTCTGGATCTCACGATGGCGGCGCTCGCGTCGATTCTGGTAATCTTTGCCGTGATCGAGCTGGGCGGGAAATATCCGTTCCTTATCTATGCCGTCACCGCGCTGCTTTCGATGCTGCTGGTGCCGTACAAAACGGCGGCGCTCGCGTATCTGTGCTTCGCGGGCTATTACCCGATGCTAAAGGCGCTGTTCGAGCGGCGCTTGCCGCGCCTGTGGGCTTGGGTGCTCAAGGTCGCGGTCTTCAACGCGGGGCTCGCGCTGGCGATCTTCTTGGCGTTCCAATTCTTCACCGCCTTTGAGATCACCGCCACGTGGTATTACTGGCTCTTGCCCGTGTGCTCGGTGGTGTTCGTCGTGTACGACGTCGCGCTTACGCGTCTGATCTCGGCATACGTGTTCAAATGGCGCTCGCGCTTTCACTTTCTGCATAAATAAAAAAGAGGATGCCAAGAGCATCCTCTTTTTTTTGCATAAAATCCGCCACCCGTGGCAGAATATGTATCAAGGATTTCAAAAAAGAGGGAACGGATATGCAAAAGGGATGGATCCCCACAAGCTGCGGTATTCTGGCCGCCGCGGGCGTGGTGGGCAAGCTGGAAAGCGATGGGCCGCTTGGCGAGTGCTTTGATCTGCACTGCGAGGACGACCGCTTCGCGCAAAAGACCTGGGAAAAATCAGAGGCGCAGATGCAGTATCTGGCGCTGAACACCGCGCTTGGCAAGTGGGGTGGGTCTGAGAAGGATCTGGACGCCATTTTTGCGGGCGATCTGCTCAATCAGTGCATCGGTGCCGCATACGGTCTGAAAGACTTCTCCGTGCCTTATTTTGGGCTTTACGGAGCTTGCTCCACGGCGGCGGAGGGGCTGATCCTCTCGGCGCTCACGGTGTCGGGCGGATTTTTTACGCGCACGGCGGCGGTGGCGTCCTCGCACAACTGTACGGCGGAGCGCCAGTATCGTTCACCCATTGAATACGGCGGTCAGCGCACGCCCACGGCGCAGTGGACGGTGACGGGGGCAGGGGCCTTCATCGTGGGGGAGAGTGAGCACGCGCAGGCGCTGATCCGCGGCGTGTGCCCCGGCATCGTGGTGGAGATGGGCGTGCGCGACGTTTCGAATATGGGTGCTGCTATGGCTCCCGCGGCGATGGATACGCTGCTGCGTTTTTTCAAGGCCACAGGAAGCAGCCCGGCCGATTTTGACGGCATCTACACGGGGGATCTCGGCTTTGAGGGCGGTGACATTCTTTGCGAGCTGATGGCGATGGAGGGCGTGGATATCCGTCCCGTGTACAACGATTGCGGTATGATGATCTATGACCGCGCGCGGCAGGACACGCACGCGGGTGGCTCCGGGTGCGGTTGCTCGGCGGCGGTGCTGGCAAGCCATCTTCTGCCGCGCCTTGCAGGGGGCGAGCTGCGCCGCATTCTTTTGATCGGCACGGGTGCGATGATGAGCCCGCAGTCGATCCAGCAGGGCGAGTATATTCCCGCCGTGGCACACCTGGTGTGCCTTGGGGCAAAGGAGGACGAATGGAAGTTTTCTTAAAGCTTTTTTGGGCGTTCCTTTTTGGGGGACTTTTGTGTGTGATCGCGCAGATCCTCATTGACAAGACCAAGCTCACCCCCGCGCGGATCCTGGTGTGCTACGTGGTGGCGGGCGTGTTTCTCGGCGCCATTGGCGTATATCGCCCCTTTGCGGAGCTGGCGGGCGCGGGGGCAACCACCCCGCTTACCGGATTTGGCTTTCTCATTTACAAGGGCGTGAAGCGCGCCGTGGAGGGCACCGGACTTTTGGGGGCGTTTACAGGAAGTTTGACGGCCGCCGCGGGCGGCACGGCGGCAGCGCTTTGCTTCGGACTTTTGGCGGCGGCTGTTTGCCGCGGCGGCAAGCCCAGATTCTAACAAAAAAGCGAACACGTAGGTCGTGTTCGCTTTTTATTATGCCTTGTTTGCTCTGTAATCCTTTGCCAAAATGGCACACGTGGCGATGTCGCGGTACTTCCCCTTGACCAGCATCGAGGCGCGCTGCACGCCCTCGAAAAGCATACCGAGCCGATTCATCACGCGCCGTGAGGCGTCATTGCCGACCATGTATCTTGCCTCGATGCGGTTCAGCCCCAGCACGCCGAAGCCGAATTGCAGCACGCGCTCACACGCTTCGGTCATCAGACCCTGTCCTGTGAAGTCGGGGTGAAGCACATATCCAAGCTCGGCGCAGTTGTGTGCGGTGTCCACGCGCGCAAAGCCGCACGTGCCGATCATACGCCCCGTTTGTTTGTGGACCACGGCCCATTCATAATGCACGCCGATGCGATAGCGTCCGCCGAGATATTCCAGATAGCGGCGCGTGTATTGTACGTCGGTATGCGGGCGCCAGAGCAGATACTCGGTGACCTCGGGGCGGCGGGCGTAATCATACATATCCGCGCTGTCACTCACGCGCATCGCGCGCAGCAGCAATCTCTCGCTTTCCAGCTCCGGAATATGTGAAAAAATGCGACAGAGTGATTCCTTGTTCATGTGCCCCTCCCCGGTGGTGATGCCTTTATTATAACGGATTTTGGGGAAGGATGCAAGAGAAATTTTTTGAATGTCAAAATTCGCTTGTTTTTTCACCCGTTGCGCGGTATAATAATGTCAGATGAGGAAGAAAGGGGGAGCGCGCCATGATCGAGGAGGTTCTGCACGACTGTCTGCATCCCGTGATGTTGGGGTCGAATCTGCTTTGCCACGCCTGTGTGCGGCAGATGCAAAAGCAATACCGCATCGGCAGCACGGTGCTGACGGGCAAGCGTGCGCTGACGCTGCGCTTTTTGCCGAACGTCAAGCTGGTGGGGGCATCGCATACACTGGGGGACGAGATCCTGCTTTCGATCCTGCACGACGTGGAGCTGGATGGCGGGGCGCGTATCCCGTTGTTGGTGCTGTGTGACGAGGCGTATGCGCCCTTTTGGGAGCGCCACCGCGAGGAGCTTGCCGCAAGATTTATTCTGCGGCGCGCCGAGGAGCTGCTGGAGGAGCAGGTCTGATGAATTTTGAAGCATTATTTGACGGGCTTGCCGTACGCCACGCCACCGACAGTGCGCGCGACACCGCGCGCCATCAGATCAAAAGCGTGATAACCGCCCCTGAGGCGACGTGCGAAAGCGCGCTTTTCGTTGCCACGAAAACGCCGATCTCCAATGGGCGCTATGCGCTGGCAAGTGCCTATGCGCGCGGCTGCCGACTTTTCCTTTGCGCGAGCGACGCTTACGTGGCCAAAGACGCCACGGTGATGATCTGTGACGATCCCGAGCGGCTGCTCGGCACGCTTGCTGCCCGCGTATACGGCTATCCCGCCCGCACAATGACGGTAATCGGTATTACGGGAAGTGCGGGTAAAAGCAGCGTGGCACAGATGACGGCGCAGGCCTTGCGTTGCGCGGGGCGCCGCGTGGGCGTGCTGGATACGGACGGAACCGAGATCGACGGCGTGCGAACGCCGCCCACTGTGACCGCGCCCGATGCCGCCGATATACATAGGGCACTTGCTCAAATGGCCAAAAACGGTATGGAAATTGCCATATTGGAGCTTTCCTCGTATCAGCTTTTGCACCACGCCGCCGAGGGGATCGCGTTTACAGTGGTGGCGATGACCAACTTTTCCCCGCGCCATATTGGGCGGCGGGAGCACCCCGACGCTACCGCCTATCGCGCGGCTAAGGAGAAACTGATGCGCGTTCCTTGCGCGCTTGCCGTGCTGCCTGTGGGCGAGGAGATGGCGTGTGGTGCCTTGCGCGTTTTCCGCGTGGGCGAGGGCGGGGATCTGTGGGCAGAGAACGTGCGTACGCTCATGCCTTTTGAGGAAACGCCCGGTACGGCCTTTCAGCTCTGCGAAAAGCAGGAAAAAGCAGAAATAACTCTACCCGTTGTAGGGGATATGGGTGTCCAGAACGCACTTTGCGCCGCGGCGCTATGCCGCGCGGTGGGACTTTCGCAAGCGCAAACGACCATGGCGCTCTCACACGTGAGCGTGCACGGCCGTATGGAGTGTCTTTCGGCGCACCGCGGACGCCTTGTGTATCGGGATAGTGCCTTTTGCACCGAGGATCTCGCCGCGGCGCTTTCCGTGCTGCGCCCGCTTACCCGCGGTCGCCTTTGCGTGCTGCTCGGCTCGGTCGGCGGACGCGCAAGAGAGCGCCGCTTGCCGCTGGGACGCACGGCGTGCGCGCTTGCCGATTTCGTATATCTGACGGCAGATGACCCCGACGGTGAGGATCCGGCCGTTATTTGCGAGGAGATGCTTGGCGGTATGGAGGAGCCGGGACGCGCCCTTGTTCTTACCGATCGCCGCGCGGCGATCGCGCGGGCGGTGCGGGAGATGCGCGAGGGGGACGTGCTGCTGATCCTTGCCAAATCTCACGGCGCGTGGCAGCTTGTGCAGGGACAACGGCTGCCCTTTGACGAGCGTGCCGAGGTGTCCTGCGCGTTTTCTCTGATCTAAAAGTCAAGACCTTATAAAAAGGTCTTGACTTTTTCGCTTATTTTGTGTAAAATAAAAGAGATAAAAAGCCAATATCCCCTGAAACGGGGTGAGTTTTCGAAAAGGAGGAACTGACGTGCCAAGCGAGAAGAAAAATGCGGAAGAGCAAGTGGTAGACACATCTGCTAAAAAGAAGAAGGCATCCGCATCGGTGGGCAAATCAGCCGTACGCCGCATACGCACCGCGCAACCCAAGACCGAGGGCGGGGAAGACGCTGCCATCGCCGCGGAAAGCGCGACCAAGCCCCGCACGCGCACTTCCTCGGCAAAAAAGAGTGCGCCTAAGGCGCAGCCGATGGAGAGCGAGGAGCAGATCCTTGCCGAGAAACAGAGCGTAGAGGAAGCGCCGGTCGCGCAAGCTCCCGCGCTTGCCGCGCCGCAGACGCCGCTCCCTGTGCCATCCGAGGATATCACTGCCGTGCAGCGATCAATGCCGCCCATCTATATCCCCGCCCTGCGGGGCGAGCGGCGTATGTTCTGGGGCCGCGTGCTGCTGCTCTTTTTGGTGGGGGCGCTGTTGGCGCTTTCCGTGCTGATCTTTGTCTACCGTCCCACGCGCTACTCTGCGTACAGCCATTCGATCGTGTTCCTCTATCACGCCGATAGCGACACCACACAGGTTCTGTATGACGGAAAAAGCTGCGAGGAGGGGAT
>JAZRFG010000176.1:0-1401 GCA_045661265.1 Eubacteriales bacterium | reverse complement strand
CGTCGCGGTCGTGCGTCTAAGGGGATAAGCGTCGCGGTCGTCGCGGTCGTGCGTCTAAGGGGATAAGCGTCGCGGTCGTCGCGGTCGTGCGTCTAAGGGGATAAGCGTCGCGGTCGTCGCGGTCGTGCGTTTATTTACATTTGCCCCTTGATGGGGGCTCCCCTGCCCCCAAACCCCCGCGCCCTTCGGGTTCCGCTTCGGCTTTGGCGCGCGTCCTCGTCGTTACCGCCTGCGGAATGTCGCGCCGCCGCCTGTCGCGTGAAGTTACTCTTGCTGCGGCATGGCTCGCGACACAAAATCGGCCAAGGCCGCTTTGTGTCGCTCGCCTCGTAGGAGAGTTACCAAAGCCCCGGAACTGCGGCGACGGCTGCTCGACGGCCTATAGGCCGCAAGCGCCGCGCCGAACGCCCGCCACACCGTTAATCGTCGCTACTCGTGGCCTGCATATAGCGTCCAGTCAGAATGTGAGTTTATGATAAATCTCCTACGGGGGATTGTATCATAATCTACATTCTGATGGCCGCTATTATGGCGAATGAGCCTGCATGGTCTCTCGTCCCATCAACGCGCCGCCCCTATAGGTGCGCCGCGCGAGTTACTCTGGTGGCGGTTTTTTTAAGGCGCTGGCTGCTGAATGGCCAGCGCCCCGCCGTGTGCGGCTCTAAGCGGTTGCGGGCTATAGCCCGCCATTATTTGTCGGCTACCGCACCCCACTGCAAGCGGGTACCATTTGACTGCAGCAAGTATTACAAATGATCTGCCCGCGAATTGTGGGTGCCGTGCTCGCCGCTTACGCGGCTGCGCCTCTCGCGGGGGGCGCACCGCCCGCCCCCCTGCACCCCGGGGCGCGCCGTCGCGGCGGGCGGTGTTTTTCATAGTGTTATGGCTGCCGCGTTGGCTTGGTGGGGCGCGTTTGGGCTTAATTTTCTGCCTTTTTTTATCGACGAATAGCCTGTTTTTATCGACGTTTGGGCTGATTTTGTCTGCATATAGCAGGCTTTTTTCTTGCAAATGTCAGATATTTTTCGTACCTTTGCAATATAATAATTAAGTGTTTCACCCTTTAAATCAGTTAGTTATATGTTTGATAAAGATTTATATGATGATGATTACGTGGCCGCTTGGGATGATTTCTTTGAGCGCCGTGATTCAAATCCATCTGTTCCCAGTTCTTCGCGTCAGGGCGTGCGCCCTGATGCCCGCCGCGCCGCCGAAATCGTGGCGCGAAAAATCGCAAGTGCCCGCGCCATGATGGCCGCCTTTGGCCGCCCGATTCGATAGTTATGTTTCACCCTTTAATATTTTTCAGCTATGACGAAAAAAGAGTTTCAGAAAGTGTTTGCTTTAGTTAAGCTGCTTGTTTGTACCGATTTTAAAGATGCTACGCGCTGGCATCCAAGT
>JAZRFG010000175.1:0-13895 GCA_045661265.1 Eubacteriales bacterium | reverse complement strand
GAGGAAAGGAGGAAAGCGCATATGAGCGAGGAGAAAAACCTGCAAGGGCTTGAGCGGATCTGCGGCACTGTTGAGGGCGTCATCTATCACAACGAGGAAAACGGCTACGCCATTCTGGATTTCGGCACGAGCGAGGACGAGCTCATCACCGTGGTGGGGACACTGCCTTACGTGGGCGAGGGCGACACGCTGACGCTTTACGGCAAGTGGGTGCACAACCCCAAATACGGGCGACAGTTCCGCGCCGAGCAGTTTGAAAAGGAGCTGCCCGCCGACGCAACGGCGATCCTGCGCTATCTTTCCTCTCGCACCGTCAAGGGCATCGGCCCCAAAAAGGCGCAAAAGATCGTCGATCTTTTCGGCGAGGATACCTTTGACGTGATCGAAAACCACCCCGAATGGCTGACGCAGATCTCGGGCATCACGCACAAAAGCGCGCTGGAAATGTCGGAGGAGTTCAAAAAACAGGCGGGTGTACGTCGGGTGATGATGTTCTTCCGCGATTATTTCGGCGCCACGCTTTCGGTCCGCATCTTCAAGGCGTGGGGCAACGACGCCGTGGAAATGGCAAAAGAGAACCCCTATCGCCTTTGTGAGGAGATCGAGGGGATCGGCTTTGAAAAGGCGGACGAGCTCGCACAGCGGATCGGCTTTGACCGCGCGGGGCTTGCACGCGTGGAGAGCGGTATTCTGTATCTGCTTTCCTACAACGCCGCGCAAAGCGGCCATACGTGTCTGCCCGAGGAGAAGCTGCGCGAGGCGGCCGCATCCTTGCTTGGTGTAGAGAGCGAGGCGGTGGACGCCGCCGTTTCTTCGCTGCTCAAGCAGCGGCGCCTTTTCCGCGTGCACCATTTGACAGAAAATGGGCGCAAAGCGCTGCTTTTCGACCGCAACAGCTATGAGTGTGAGCGCACGATCGCCGAGCGCTTGGTGGCGCTGGATCGCGCCTGTGTGCGCTTGGACGTGCGGGACGTGGATTATTTCATCACCCGCGAGGAAAAAAAGAGCGGAATGTGCTACGCGCATCTGCAAAAGGAAGCGATCGCGGCCGCGCTGGAGAACGGCGTGATGATCCTCACGGGTGGCCCCGGCACGGGTAAGACAACCGTGGTGCGGGCACTGCTGCAGATCTTTCGAAGCATGGATCTGCGCGTGGCACTGGCCGCCCCCACGGGGCGCGCCGCCAAGCGCCTTTCCGAGGCGACCTCAAACGAGGCAAAAACGGTGCATCGCCTCTTGGAAATGAGCTTTAACGAGGGCAAGCGCGCGGAATTTGCGCGTAACGAGCGCAATCAGCTGGAGGAGGACGTCATCATCGTGGACGAGGTGTCTATGATGGACGAGCCGCTCACGGCGGCACTCTTGCGCGCCGTAAAAACGGGCGCGCGATTGGTGCTGATCGGTGACGCGGATCAGCTTCCGTCCGTGGGTGCGGGCAACGTGCTCCACGATCTGATCGCGTGCGGCCGGTTTGCCACGGTGGCGCTTACCGAGGTGTTTCGCCAGGCGCAACACAGTCTGATCGTCACCAACGCACACGCCGTCAACCGCGGGGAGCTGCCGCGCCTTGATGCCAAGGACAACGACTTTTTCTTCCTTTCCCGCACAAGTGATGCCGAGATCACCGCTACTGTGGCGGATCTTTGTAAAAATCGCTTGCCGCGCACCTACGGCAGCGAGATCGTGGGGAATATCCAGGTGATTTCTCCCTCGCGCAAGGGGGAGGCGGGAACGGAGAATCTTAACCGCATTTTGCAGCAATCTCTAAATCCCTCCCGCGCGGGAAAGCGTGAGCACCGCGTGCGCGACCTCGTTTTCCGCGAGGGGGATCGTGTGATGCAGATCCGAAACAATTACGATTTAGTATGGGAACGGGGCGAGGAAACAGGGCTTGGCGTGTTCAATGGTGACATTGGAACGATCGAGCGGATCGACCCTGTGGAAAAGTATATGGAGATCGTTTTTGACGATCGGCACGTGATGTATGACTTCACGGGTCTTGACGAACTGGAGCACGCCTTTGCCGTGACGGTGCACAAGAGCCAGGGCAGCGAGTACCCTGTGGTGATCCTGCCACTTTATGCCGCCGCGCCGATGTTACTTACGCGCAATCTGTTCTATACCGCCATCACGCGTGCCCAGCGAATGGTGATTTTGGTGGGGCGGGCGGATATTGCCGCACAGATGGTGCAAAACAACCGCCAGACAATGCGCTATACGGGTCTTGCGGCACGCCTTGGCGGCGGGGAGCGTGAGATATGAAGCGCCTTTTGAAAACGCTGAAAAGCTTGCTTTTTCCGCCCCGTTGCGGGGGATGTCACACGCTGATGCCCACCGCGATCGGCGGGGAAGCGCCGCTTTTTTGCAAGGAGTGTGCCACGGAATGGGAGCGCGAGCTTTCCCATCAATGCCCCGAATGCTTTGCTGCCTATCCCGATTGCCGCTGTCAGCCCTCGGTGCTAAAGCGTGCGGGAAGTCTTGCGTTGGTCAAGCTGGCGCCCTACCGCGAGGATGCAAGCGGGCGCGTGGTGCGCACGCTGGTGCTGGATATGAAAAAGGCACCGCGAGAGCGCACGGCGCGCTTTCTGGCAAAAGAGCTGGAGTCGGCGCTCCTTTTGGAGCTTGAAAAACAAGAATGTGCCATAACGGATACAGTTTTGACGCATATTCCGCGAGATAATGCCACGCGTCGCCGCACCGGCACGGATCAGTCACAGCTGCTTGCTCGCGCCATCGCGCGCAGCACGGGGATTGCGCATCAAATACTTTTGAAAAGGGTGAAGCGCACCAAAACGCAGAAAAAGCTTACCGCCAAGCAGCGTATGATCAATATGGTCGGCGCATTTGCCGTTTGCGAGGCGCCGCAGGGGAAGTGTGTCATTCTGGTGGACGACGTGGTGACCACGGGGGCAACCGTAGCCGCCGCAGCTTCGTTGCTTCGTGCCGCCGGTGCCGCGAAGATCATCACGCTTTGCGTTGCTTCCACGCAAAAGAAGCAGGGAAAGGCGTGAAATTTTTCGCAGGGCATTGCATTTCCCCTTAAAATATTGTATAATATATTAATACCTATCACTACCTGAATTTTCCAACGCTGATCGAAAGGAGGACGCCTATGCTGCGCAAGGGACTTGGCATTGATATCGGTACCACGCAAATTTCTATCTGTGCCATAGATGGCGGACTTCTTTTGAAGGAGCCCAACGTGGCAGCTGTAGAGCTTGATACCGACCGCGTGGTTGCGGTGGGGCAGGCGGCGTTGCTTCTTGCCAAGGAGGCAACGGGGCGCGTGCAGCTTTGCTGGCCCGCCTGGGACGGTGTGGTGAAGCACGCCGGCGTGCTCAGCGCGATTCTCAAGGCGTTTTTGCGCCGTGCCGTGGGACATACGCTTCTTCGCCCGCACGTGATGATCAGCATTCCCTGTGACCTCACCGAGGTGCAGATCAACGCGGTTGAGGACGCAATGCTGGCCGCAGGCGCAGGTCGCGTGCATTTCCTGGAGGCACCGCTTTGTGCGGCGCTTGGCGTCGGACTTGATTTTTCTGTTCCCGTGGGCCAGATGCTGGTGCACATCGGTGCCTCGCGCACCGAGGCTGCCGTCATTTTCCTCGGTGATATGGTGGCGCACAAGACCGCGCACGTGGGTGGCGCAAAATTTGATGCCGCCATCGTCAAATATATGCAGGAAAAGCATCAGCTTCGCATCGGGCTTCGTGCCGCTGAACAGCTGAAGATCCGCCTTGGCGTGGTCGCCGATCACGCGAACCCCAAGACGCTTGAGGTCAAGGGGCGGGATCTTAAAACGCAGGAGCAGCGCATCGTTGCCATTTCCTCTGACAAAATGAAGGACGCCTTCAAGGACGTTTTGCTTCACGTAATGGACGTGGCGTGTGCCATGGTTGAGAATACCGTGGACGAAATGCGCGCCGATATCGTCAAGGGAGGCATCGTGCTTTCGGGTGGCGGCGTTCTGCCCGGTATGGATCAATTTTTCGCCGACTTTATGGGGGTGCGTGCCAGCGTTGCCACCAACGCGGATACCGCCGCGGCCGAGGGCGCGGCGAAAGCGCTTGCCAAGATCAGTTAAAAGCCGCTTTTCAGCGGCTTTTCGCGTTATAGGAGGGTTTTATGGAATACTTGTTGACCAACGTGTCCCCCCGGACACCGCTTCGCTTTTTTGAGGAGATCTCCGCGATCCCGCGCGCCTCTGGCAACGAGGCGGGCGTCGCGGCGTATCTGGTGGATTTCGCCGAAAAGCATGGGCTTTTTGTCCGGTGTGACGCCGCACAAAACGTGCTGATCAAAAAGCCCGCTACTAAGGGGAGGGAAAAGGAGCCCACCGTGCTCCTGCAGTCGCACACGGACATGGTCGCAGAAAAGGCGGCCGGTGTTTCCCACGATTTTGCACGTGAGGGAGTGCACCTTGTGCGCGAGGGAGATATCCTGCGCGCAGACGGCACCACGTTGGGGGCGGACGACGGCTTCGGCGTTGCTATGATGCTTGGTGTTCTTGCGGAATGCGAGGATCACCCCGCGCTGGAGTGCCTGTTTACCTCGTCCGAGGAAACGGGAATGGATGGCGCGAATGCTTTTGATTACAGTCAGCTTTCCGCCAAAACGCTGCTCAATCTGGACGGCGCCGAGGAGGATCTGCTCATTTGCGGGTGCTGCGGCGGCTTGCGCAGCACCCTGCATTTGCCGCTCACGCCTACAAGCGATGCCGCCGAGGGGCTTCGCATCACGCTTGGCGGCCTTTGCGGGGGACATTCGGGTGAGGATATTCACAAGGAGCGCGCCAACGCGCTCACACTGATGGCAGAGCTGCTGCGTGACGTAAATGCACTTGGCGGACTGCGGTTTTCCGAGCTGCACGGCGGTGACAAATCCAATGCCATTCCGCGCGAGTGTGTGGCGGTGATCGCGACGTCCAACGTGGCACGCGCCAGGGAAATGCTGCGCGACAAGGAGATCGAGATCAAGGCACGCCTTTGCGCCGAGGATCAAAATTTTGCGATTTACGTTGAGCCCGTCGTGGCAACGGCACTTTACCTTGCCGCAGATACCGAACCGATCCTGCATCTGCTCTCTACCAAAGGCGGCGTGCTGGAATGGCACAAGGAGATCGAGGGCTTGCCCCACACCTCGCGTAACGTGGCAAAGGTGGTGCTGGACGCCAAGGAGTGCCTGCTTGGTATGTCGCATCGCTCCTTTGATTTTTCTCGTATCGAGCAAAGCGCTGACGAGGTGCAGAAGCGCGTCGAGCACGTGGGTGGGTATGCGTCCCATAACAATCCGTATCCCGCTTGGGACGGCCCTGCGCGCTCGGCGCTGATCGAGTGCTGGCAGAGCGCCTGTGAGGAAGTGATGGGAGCGCGGCCGCGCGTGAGTGCGCTGCACGCAGGTCTGGAATGCGGTCTTTTCGCCGAGAATATCAAGGGACTGAGCGCGATTTCACTTGGCTGTAATGTTAAAAATCTCCACTCCCCGACCGAGCAAATGGAGCTTTCCTCTTTCGATCGGATCTATCGCGTGTTGCTTCGTTTCTTAAAGAAAATATAAAAAAAGAGCTTACCCGTACCGCGGTACGGGTAACCTCTTTTTACGCCTCTTCCTTGGCAAGCGCCTCACGCAGCGCAAGGGAGAGTTGATCGGGGCAGGAGGTGGATTTGAAGCCACAGCGAATGCCGGAAAGTCGCTCGATGGCGTCCTCGACGCGCATGCCGCGGCACAGTGCGGCAAGGCCTTGTGTGTTGCCGGCACAGCCGCCGTGAAACGCGACGCTTTCGATGATGCCGTCCTGTATTTCAATGTCGATCCCGCGCGAGCAGACGCCGCGGGGAGTGAAATGAAGCTTTGTCATATTTTTGTTATCCTTTCAGGTGTAAATAGCGCGCCGTTGCGCGTGCGCGCGGTTGAAATAGTGTAAGATAGAGCACAAACGCAAGCTCGTCCCTCTCGCTTTTGGCGGAAAGGAGTGGGTGATAGATCACGATGTCCTCATCATAGGAGGTGGGGAGCGTGTCCACGCGTCGCAGCGTAAGAGAACAGGCCCTTGCGGCGGTCAGAAGATCACACAGGGTGTGGGAGCTTTCCTCCAGCACGGCGCAGCTGAGCAAGCGCTCACCCACAGCGGTTGCTTGGGGAATATAGCGGTGGGAAAGCAATCCCATCAGCACGCTTCGCCCGTCCTCGGTGGTAACGGTGCAGCTGTGCGTGATGTGCAGCTCAAAGCGGTCGATCTCTTCGTAAAGATGCAAAAATCTGCCCTCGTGTGAGTCCTCCAGCGGCAGCAGCGCAAAATCTGCACGGTCGCCCACCAGCTCCTCGCAAACGGCGGTAAAGGAGGGGGCCGTGACGGGGAGGGGGTGTGAGAGTAAGGGCTCAAATTGCTTGAGCGCCTCTCGGCCAAATATGCTTTCCAAAAACACCACGCGCGGTGCGGCGGGGGCGGGGGAAAGCACGGGTAAGGGGAGCGTCTTGCGCAGCGTATCGTGCGCGTGCGTTTGAAGCAGTCCCTGCACAAAAGAGATCTGCTCATCGATCTCGCCGGCGCGCTCAAGGGCACCGGCAGCGCTTTTTCTTGGCCAAAGCGTTTGCACGGCTTTTTCTACGTCGTCGCGCGTCAGCGCTTCTCGCCCCTGCAGCAAGGCTTGTATTTGGCGCAGCTCCTGTGTCTGTGCCGCGCTCTCGCGCCAAAGCGCCAGGTTGTCTGCTGCAACGCTTGAAGACGTACTCATACTCTTGTGCAGGCGGTGCTTTTGCGCATCACGCCACTCCTTTCGATAAGGTAAAGCCGACCGCGATGCGGTCGGCTTTGTCCTGCGATCTTCAAAGACCGCACTTACATAGAATCGCTATCGCGTTATTCGTCGTCTTCGTTGTCCTCGTCGCCCATGGCGGAAAGCTCACCGTTCGGATCCAGGATCTGCTCAATGATGGATTTGCGCGGACGGGGGTCCTCAACGAGCTCGGGAATATCGCGGGCAAGCTCACTTGCGCAAAGCGGGAAGACGTGGGTGCTGTTGAAGAGCTCACCCATATCGCAGAATGCCTTCAGAAAGCGTGCAAGCGCAATCAGGGGACCCACCAAAATGGGCAAACCGATCAATGTCCAGCACAGATAATAGCGCTTGGATATAAGACATTTCTGGTCGTGTTTGGCGAGATATTGCTGCATACGGTTGATGACCCTGCAGTGCCAGGCGATTGCGAATACGCCAAGGGTGCAGATTGTAAACAGGAAGTACGCAAAGCCACCCCAGGTTCGTTTTCCGTCCTTACGGCAGGCAATGTTGGTGCTTTGTGCGATCACCGAGATCATGCAAAGCGGGTAAATGCCAAGGGTGAGAACAGAAAGGATCAGCGTGTACCAGAAATTGTATTGGCAAGGAATGCCATAGCGTGCAATGGTTTCATAGGTGTCGCCTGCGCGATCCTGCGGGATCGGCTTGATGGAGAACAGTCTTTTGAATCCGCGCCCTATAGCGAGCATCACACGGCGGAATCCGCGCCCCAGAGAATGGAACCAAGAGGGAGTATAATCCTCGTTTTTCTTCTCGGTTTCAACGGTGCACACCCAGCGCACAAAGCGCTGCGTGAGCGTACCATTTTTTCTTTCCTCATCCTGCGGGCGGATAAAGGCGTCGGCAGGGTAATATTTGTCCAGATTTGTTTCCTCTCCCTTTGCCTTTAAGCGGGAGGTGATGAAGTCGTCCAGGATCGAAATGAACAGTGCGAACAGCGGCACGCCGATCAGCATACCGGTCACGCCGAATACGCCGCCCATTACAGTGACCGCGATGATAACGCCAAGCGAGGAAAGACCCGTGCGGTCGCCCAGAATGGCAGGCGCGATCAAGTTGCCGTCGATCTGCTGCACCACAAGGATCAAAAGGGCAAAGACGATGGCCTTCCAGGGATCGGCGATGAAGATGATCAGGCCGGAGGGGATAGCGCCGAGGAAGGGGCCGAAGAAAGGAATGATATCGGTCACGCCGATGATCACGGCGATCAGAATGGCGTAGGGGATCTGGAAGATGGAGAACAGGAGCATGCACACCAGCATGACCAACATCGAATCCACCAGCTTACCGATCATATATCCGCCGAACTTGCTGTGTGCGCGGGTGAAATAGCCGATCAGGCGGGCTTCGTTTTTCTTTGAGAACAGGGCGCGGAACACGCGGCGGCAACCGGCATTAAGACGCTCTTTGGAGAGCAGAACGTAGACGGAGATGAAAAGGCCGACCACGATATTTTTGAGCACGGTGATGGTGCTGCCCGCGATGGCGGCGAGGTTGGAAATGATCCAGTCGCCCGACGAGCTAAGCAGGTTGAGCACATAGGTGAGCAACTTTTCCAAATCCAGGAACATATCCTGGTTGCCCGGCTCGATAAAGGGGAGTTTGGCGATGATGTTGTTGACGGTGTCGATCAGGTTGGAGATGTAGGTGAGGCCGTTTGCCTCCAGATCTGCGGCGCTGTCGATAACAGAGGGAATGATCAGGAAGAGGAATCCCGCCAAGATCAGAAGCAGAAGCAGATAGGATGCCACCATCGACAGCGCACGGTTGACGGTGCGCTTTTTCACGCGGCGGAAGAGCTTGTATTCAAAAAAGCGAAGGAAGAAGTTCAGAATGTAAGCCATTACCAGGCCGACCGTGATGGGGGCCAGGATATCCAACAGTGTTCCGAGAGGGGAAAGGATCGCGTCCAGGTTGGAAATCGTAAGCACGGCAAAAATGCCGACCAGGGAAACGGCAATCATGTGCCATACCGTCCGCTTCGGCTTTTTAGGCGTATTTTCCTGTTGATCTTGGAGCTTTTCTTGCAGTTCCGGCATTTTGATACCTCCGGGGATCTAAAGACATTGCGCAAAGAATGCTATTAAGTTTATTATACTTTATTTTACATTGTTTCGTCAAGACAAAAAACGAGGGAAATTTGAAAAAATTCAGGAAAAGCGCACAACGGTTTGCCAAAAGCGGTAAAATGTGGTATAATAGGCGTAGAAAGGGGGTGCTCGCTTGTTCTGCACGCAAAAGGCATTTGCTAAGATCAATCTATCTCTGGATATAGTGGGGCGCCGCCCCGACGGCTATCACGAGCTTGTCAGCGTGATGCAGACACTGTCCCTGTGCGACACGCTTCACTTTGAAAAAAAGTGCGGTGATGGTATAAGCTTTTCTTCAAATTGCGATCTCCCTTGTGATGAAAGTAACCTGATATTCCGTGCCGCCGAGGCGTACTTCTCGGCGGCGAATACCCGCTTTGGCCTACACGTCGAGCTGGACAAAAGGATCCCGATGAAGGCGGGGCTTGGCGGGGGATCTGCGGATGCGGCGGCGACCCTGCGTGCTATGAATGCGCTGGACGGCGGGCGCTTTGACGAGGAAGCGCTTTGCACCATCGGTGCGCGCATCGGTGCAGACGTGCCGTTTTGTGTCGTAGGCGGCACGCGGCTTTGCCGCGGCGTCGGCGAGAAAATGCAGGAGATCCCGAATGCGCTTTCTCCCTTTGTGGTCGTTGTGATGGGTGCGCAGGGCGTTTCAACCCCGCAGGCCTTTGCCGCGATTGACGAAAAATACGAGGATTTCAAGGGAGCCCCTGCACTGGCACAACAAAGGCACGAGGAAATTGTTGCGTGCTTGAAAAACGGAAAAATCGATACCGTTGGCGGGGTAATTTATAATTGCTTCGAGGACGTGATCCTTCCCATTCGCCCTCGCGTGGCGCAGATCAAGCGCGCACTTTCGCAGGCGGGCGCGTTTGCCGCACAGATGAGCGGAAGCGGGCCCTCGGTGTTCGGCCTTTTTGAAAAGGAGAGCGAGGCGCAAAGGGCTGCCGCTCTTTTGCAGGACGAGAAAACGCAGGTCTTTGTTTGTGAGTTCGAATAAGAAAAGGGGCTTTTAGCCCCTTTTCTTATTCGAATACGGTTTCGATCAGCTTGCCGCAATGCGTGGGCGAGTATTCCCAGTAGTCCAGGTGGTCTGTCGCGGAGAGATCGATGAAATATTCGGGGAGAGCGGGCGGCGCGGGCGAGGGATAGCTGTCGATGATGACCAGCTTTACCTTCATACGCTCTGGCAGAATGCTTTTGATAAATACCGCCGCCAGATCTCCCACCGCCGTTTGCACGGGCTCGCCACCCGCGCGCAGCTCAGCAAGCCCCGCGAGATTGGGGGCAAGCTCCACGAACACACCATAGCTCTCAATGCTGCGCACACGTCCCGTCACGGTTTCACCCGCGCGAAAGCGCGCCGCATTTTCCTCCCAGGTGCCAAGCAGCTCCTTTAGTGTGGCAAAGACGCGCTTTTGCTCGCGGTCGATTGATTTGATTGCCACAAAGATGTTCATTCCCGGAGTCAGCCGATCCTTGGGGTGCGCAATACGGGAAACCGAGATGCAGTCGATGGAGAGCAGAGAGGAGATACCGCACCCGATGTCCAAAAATGCGCCGTAGGGCTCCAGATGCGTCACCTTGGCGGGGAGAATATCCCCCGCGCGCAAGTGCTCGAACAGATACGCCGCGCACTCTGCTTGCGCGGCCTTTCGAGAAAGACGCGCCACGCGCACGCCGCTTTCCTCAAAAAATCCGACCACCTTGAAGCACACGGGCTTTCCCACGCGTGTCAGCACCGCGATATCCTTGATCTGCTCTCCCTCGCGGCACCACACCGCCTCCTCACGCTCTATGTAGCCCCGCATACACCCAAGATCTACGTGCAATCGCATACGCGCGTCGCAAAGGATAGCGGGCGCCTCCAGCGTGATGCCCTCGCGCCATGCGCGCTCCAGCCCCGCGACTGAGGCGAGGAGCTCCTTGTTTCGGGACGTGCAAAGCAGCGCCCCCTCGGGTTGAAATTGATAACGCAACGTTTTTACCTCCCGTAAAATTTCTTCCATATAATATATGCGCGCCCTCCGCGCGCTAACACAGCAAAAAGTGATATGGCGGGGAAGATGAGGGGAGCAAAATGGACGAAAAACGAAGAAAACGCGAGGTATTATGGTGCTAAATCAAAATATTCAACTTTTTTTCAAAAAAGTGTTGACAAGTAAATTTTTCTGTGCTATAATATGCAAGTCCGAAAAAATTAACGATATTTTATGGAGGAATTTTCAATGTCTACTTTTATGGCAAAAGCAGAGACCATTGAGCGTAAGTGGTATATCATCGACGCCGCTAACAAGCCCCTTGGCCGCACTGCTGTAAAGGCCGCAGAGATCCTGCGCGGCAAGCATCGCCCCGAGTTCACCCCTCATGTTGACTGCGGCGAGTTCGTCATCATCATCAATGCAAGCAAGGCTGTCCTTACCGGCAACAAGCTCGAGGACAAGTACTACCACCACCACTCCGGCTACATCGGCGGCCTCAAGTCCATTCAGTACAAGAAGCTGATGGCTACTCGCCCCGAGATGGCTATGGAGCTGGCTGTTAAGGGTATGCTTCCTCACAACAAGCTGGGCGCTAAGTCCTTCACTCGTCTGAAGGTTTACGCTGGTGCCGAGCACAAGCACGAAGCACAGAAGCCTGTGGAACTGTAATCGAAAGGACGGTAATTTGAAATGTATACTAGTGCAAAGCCTTATTTCTACGGCACCGGCAGACGTAAGAAGTCTATTGCCCGCGTTCGTATCGTCCCCGGCACCGGTGTGATCACCATCAATGGCCGCGACGTCGATGATTACTTCGGTCTTGAGACCCTGAAGCTCATCGTTAACCAGCCCTTCGGCGTGACCGAGACCGCTGGCAAGTTCGACATTATCGCCACCGTTGTCGGCGGCGGTATCTCCGGCCAGGCAGGCGCTATCCGCCACGGCCTTTCCCGCGCTCTGCTTCAGGCAGACCCCAACTACCGTGCAGCTCTTAAGGCAGCAGGCTTCCTGCGCCGCGATCCTCGTATGAAGGAAAGAAAGAAGTACGGTCTCAAGGGCGCTCGTCGCGCACCCCAGTTCTCCAAGAGATAATTGCTTTATCCTTTCTTGGATCTGCAAAGCCCCACCTCGGTGGGGCTTTTTTTGCTGCTTTTTGTCGCAGGGTGGGCGCTTGCTCCCGCTGATCGGTATTTGTCGTATAAAAAGGGAAAAATCGTTATTTTGGAAAGAACAGTCCCGCTTTTACCTTGTAATTTAGAAAATACAAACATAAAATTGGAAAATTGATATAAAAACGTGGAAAATGGACGAGGAAAGACGAAAAAGTCGCTCTTGACAGGCAGTGTACTTTGTGCTATAATGAGGTAAATTAGATTTACGAAAGGAGGCGTTTGCCTTGCAGATCGGAGAAAAGATCAAAGCGTTGCGACAGTCTAAGTTGATGACGCAAAGCGAGCTGGCGGGTACGCAGATCACGCGCAATATGCTCAGCAGCATTGAGCACGGCACGGCGCTTCCGTCCCTGCCCACGGCGCTTTATCTTGCCGAGCGACTCAACGTTCCGGTTGGCTATCTGCTGGCCGAGGGAGAGGACGAGCTTGGCTATCGCAAGATGACGGCGATCTCCAACATTCGCCGCGCGCTTGCTGCGGGAGATTTTGCGGGCACGCTTGCTCTGGTGCAAAAGGCACTGGGCGCGGGCACAGATGACGAGCTTTCCTTTATTCGTGCACAGTGCGAATTCGGGCTTGCCCGTGCAGCTTTGAACGAGGGGCGCTTGCGCCTGGCTGCTGCCGCGTTGGACCGTGCGCTGCACGCTACCGCAGAAACAATCTATGACACGGACTCGCTTCGCGCACGGATCGCGGTCTATTTTCGCTATCTTGGCGGCGTGTCGCCAACGCTTTCCTCGGACGTTTTGGACGTGGACGAGATCGAGAACGCCCGCGCGCTGGGTGATGACGTGTGCGAGTACGTTCGTGCATTAGAACTGTTGGAAAGCGGCTTTGAGGGCATCGGCACTGATTTTTGCAATCGCTATCCCGCCTCACCCTACGGCACGCGCTTGCTTGCGCTGGAGAAGATGCGCGCAGGGGATTACGTGGCGGCGCAGGACGCTCTGGAGGGGCTTTTGCCGCGCGAGGATCTGACCTTTGGCGTTTTACTTTACGACGTGTTCGGCGATCTGGAGATCTGTTATCGCAAAAACGACGATTACAAACGCGCCTACGAGTTTTCGGGCTCCCGATTGGGATTGTTAGAAAGACTTTTGGAGGAAATGTAATGAAGAAAAAAAGACTTTTGCTTGCCGCGGCACTGGGAATGTGCGCCTATAAGATGATGGAATATCGCAACAAGCCCGCCGCCCACGCGCTCAAGGCAAAGGAGTCGTGTGACTGCTCGGTCGAGCAGTCTGTGGAAACGAAGATCGAGGCGCCAAAGGCGACTCTTGCGCGCGAGAACTTTTACTATACCGCGGGCGGTGCCGTCTATCATCGCAACAGAGATTGTATGTATTTGAAAAAAAGCAGCACCGTGAGCGTGGGGACGGCCGCACAGGCGTGCGCCGCCGGAAAAACGCGCGCTTGCAGCCGTTGCGGCGAATAAATCGGCATCGCGTGGGCGATGCTGAATGGGAAGGAAGGGGTTTTCTTGGCGGAAAATAAGAAGGCGCAAACGCGCAATATTGCACAGAATAAAAAGGCATGGCACGATTATTTCGTGGACGAAAAGATCGAGGCGGGCATCGAGCTGTTTGGCACCGAGGTCAAGAGCTTGCGCGCGGGAACGGTCAATATGAAGGACTCCTATTGCTCCTTCAAAAACGGCGAGATCTTTGCGCTCGGCGTGCATATCAGCCCTTATGAAAAGGGGAACATCTTCAACCGTGAGCCCTTGCGCCCCAAAAAGCTTTTGATGCACAAGCGCGAGATCGTGCGCCTTGCCTCCAAGGCGGCGGAAAAGGGATTTTCCGTGATTCCGCTGTCGCTGTATTTTTCCGGCTCCCGCGTGAAAATGGA
>JAZRFG010000174.1:0-2540 GCA_045661265.1 Eubacteriales bacterium | reverse complement strand
GAAGCCCTGAAAAATACAGGAAAAGGTATCCAGGATCGACGCGGTCTTTTGGGGCGAAACGTCATATTCCTTTGCCATTTCCTCAGCAATGGGGTTCGCCATCACGATCGCCACCGTATTATTGGCGGTTGCAATGTCCATCAGACCCACCAAAAGACCAATGCCAAGCTGCCCCGCCTTCTTGCCGCGGAACACGCGGCGAATGCCGTTGAGAAGCGCCTGGAAGCCGCCTGCCTCACGGATCAGCGCGCAAAGCGCAGCCACCAGCACCGCGACCATCGCAGTTTCAAACATTCCCGCAACACCGCTGCCCATGCTTTCCAATAGCGAGGTGAATTGCGTCGCTCCCGTAACAAGCATAATGAAGCAGCCCGTCACGATACCGATCAGGAGCGTAACAAAGACGTTGATGCCAAGAATACCGCCGATCAGCACCAGCAGATACGGAATGATCTGCACAAGGTTATAGGGCTTGGACTCCACCGGCAGAATATCCGCCTGCAGCGAAAGCAACAGCACAAGAACAAGCGTCACGATGGCGGCGGGAAGAACGATGGCAAAGTTTGTACGGAACTTATCCTTCATTGCGCACCCTTGCCCATTGCACGCAGCAATGGTCGTGTCGGATACAAAGGAAAGATTGTCGCCAAACATCGCGCCGCCCATCACCGTACCCACACAAAGCGGCAAGGAAAATCCCGACGTTGTCGAGATCGCCACTGCGATAGGGGTGATCAGCGTAATGGTACCAACCGAGGTACCCATCGCAGTGGAAACGAAGCAACTGACGATGAAAAGCACGCAGACCGCAAAACGCGCGGAAAAGATGGAAAGCAGGAAATATGCCACGCTCTCGGCACTGTTTCGACCGACAACGCCCACGAAAATACCCGCCAAAAGGAAGATTAAGAGCATCGTAATGATATTCTTATCTCCCACACCCTCGCCCATCAGCGCAAGCTTTTTGTCAAAGCTCACACCCTTGTTTTGCAGGCAAGCCACAAACAACGCAAGCAAAAAGATCACCACGACGGGAACCTTGTAAAATCCCATCGGTATCTTTAAAATATATTCGAAGGTAATTCCCAGTCCCAAATACAGAACAACGAAAATACCCATGGGCAACAACGCCCAAACGCTTCCTTTTTTCATATTTTTGTTCCTTTCAAAAGAAATTTTCGAGGGGGTCAGAAGAAGCTGAGCTGCTCGGTTTCGTTGACGTTATCCAAAACGCCTGCCGCGCGCAGCGTTTCAATCACCTTTTTGTTCAGTCCCGCGCGGATCTGCAGATCCTCCACGGAGAAGAAGGGCTCCTCCTCGCGCGCTTTGATGATGCTTTCCGCCGCGCTCTCACCGACACCGCCAAGTGCGGAGAACGGCATGCGGATCCCGCCGTTTTCGGGCAAGAACGCGTGTGCATCCGACTTGTTGAGGTCGATGGGCAGAAAGCGAATCCGGCGGGAAAGGCATTCCAGCGCCAGCTGAAGCGCGGGGATCGACGCGCGCTCCTTAGGCGAGGCCTCCTTGCCACGCTTGTCGATATCCTTGATCGTGGCGGTGATATGTGCCTTGCCGCGCATCACGATCTCGGCATCGAACCCACCGGGTGCCACGGTAAACATCGCACAATAGAAGGCAAGCGGCATATGCACCTTATACCACCCCAGACGGATCGCCGACATCACGTACGCCGCGGCGTGTGCCTTGGGGAACATGTACTTGATCTTTTTGCAGGAGGTGATGTACCACTCCGGCACACTGTTCTCGCGCATCAGTGCCTCCCAATCCTGGGTAAGTCCCTTACCCTTTCGCACGCTTTCCATAATCTTGAAGGCCTGCTCGTTGGGAAGTCCGTAACGGATCAAGTCGTTCATGATGTTATCACGACACCCGATCACGTGGGAAATGTCGCAAATCCCCTCCTTGATCAGATCCTGCGCGTTGCCTACCCACACGTCGGTGCCGTGGGAAAGACCCGAGATCTGCAAGAGATCGGCGAAGGTGGTGGGCTTTGCCTCCTCCACCATCTTCATTACGAAGCGCGTACCAAACTCCGGCAGACCGAAGGTGCCGAGCTTGGCGTCAATATCCTCGGGCGAAATGCCAAGGGGCGCCGTGGACAAAAAGAGCTCGTAAACGGATTTGTCATTCATCGGCACGTCCATCACGTTGGTATCGCTGAACTTTTCCAGCCACTTATACTTGGTCGGAATATCGTGCCCCAGCTCATCAAGCTTGAGCAGCGTATCGTGCAAATAATGGAAGGTAAAGTGCGTAGTAACAATGTCAGAGTTGGGGTCGTCCGCGGGGTGCTGTACAGGGCAGAAATCATAGATCTCATACTCCTTGGGCACGACCACGATGCCGCCCGGATGCTGACCTGTGGTCTGCTTTACACCCATACAACCAAGCGCTATGCGGTTGATCTCGGCACGCGGCAGAGAAAGTCCCTTCCCCTCCAGATATTTCAGCACGAAGCCATAGGCGGTCTTGTCCGCCACGCCGCCCACCGTGCCCGCGCGGAACACGTTTTCCGCACC
>JAZRFG010000173.1:0-4555 GCA_045661265.1 Eubacteriales bacterium | reverse complement strand
CTGCCCCACGGGCAATTCTTTTTTCATTTCGTTCATCTTCTTCTCCTATTCTTCTGTCCCACGGCTCGCCATACGCGCGGCATAGGCGGCAACGGGACGGTTTAGCGGATCCAGCACCGTCGGGATCCGTTCGCTGTGTGCAGCTTGCTGGCACACCGGCACCATCATGCAAAGATAGCGCGTTTCGTCCGCGATGTGGTCCTCGCCGTCACTGTCCACGTCCTCCGGGGAAAGACGGCTATATTGCAGGGTGGGCAGCGTGCGAATAAAGTCGCGGCAGTTGCGGAACACGTACAGCGCGGGGCGCCCCTCGGCGTCAAATTGCAAACGGTTGTGCAGCTGCATCCAGCCCGCGATGCGGCGATTGTCGCCTCGCTCAAAATACACACCGAAGCGCTCGGCCGTGTCTGCGATCGCCTCGCCGCGCGAGGCGTCCCAGATGGCGGGATCCGCCACGCCGATCACACGTTGCCCCGCAAGAAAGGGGTGCTCGCGCTCCACGCGGGCGATCTCCTCGAAGATCCGCTCCGGGCTCCAGCGCACACCAACGTTGGGCTCTCGCGCCACACAGCCGTAAAGCTCCAGTATGCGGTAAAGCCGCCCGTCGTGATCCTTTGCCCACCACGCCACCGAAAAGGGCTTCGCGTATCCGAAGTCAAAGGAGCGATAGCGCTGCCAGCTCTCGGGTGGCGAAAACGGCTCGATCACGTGCGTAAAAAGCCGATCAACATAGTGCGCGGGGGTGTCGGTGAACTCCTCGAACACCTGTCCCTCATACACGTTCCAATCCCCGAGCAAATGCGCACGGCGCTTGTGCTCGGGCAACGCCTCCAGGCGCTTCACGTAAGAAAGATCCGCCTCCATCAGCACGCGATTGTCGTATACCCTGGCGGGGATAAAGCAATAATCCGCCGGATCCTCTCCCTCACGAAAGGCGCGGTCGATAAACAGTCGCTTGATATAGGCGTGTCCCACGCCGCCCGGATTACAAGTGTAGTAAATGCGCGGTCGGAAATCCTTTTTGGTGGTACGAAGCGAGGTGGAGATGAACACCATCCACTCCTCCTTGAGGTGCGTGGCCTCCTCGAAGCCGATCACGTCGTACTCCGCGCCCTGATACTGCAGCAGATCCCCGTCGCAATCGCAATAGCCGAGCGTGAGGCGCGAACCGTTCGGAAAGCGGAAGGTGCGCTCCTCCTTTTTATATTCCGCATAGCCCGCCAGCTCACTTTGCAAGGGCAGCAGATGGTTCTCGCGCAGCTCCGCGAGCGTGCGGCGCAAGAGCAGCAACCGCAGATTTTGGTGGCGCATCGCCAGCATCACCAGCTTGCGCCGCATCGCGAAGGACTTGCCGCCACCGCGCGCCCCGCCATAGGCGGTGTGCGCCGCCGTGGAAAGAAAGAACTCGCGCTGTCGCTCGTTGGGCACCTCGTGCCGCAGCTTGCTGAAGATCAGTGGCTCGCTCATTGGCTCCACGCCTCCAGCTCGCCCTCAAAGCGCACACACTCGGGTATGCCGTCCCCCGTGGGGGGCGCGCCGCCCCCCGCCTTGCCGCAAACGCGGTCCAGAATGCTTTCCGCCGCCTTCATGCGAAGCTCGGGCTTCTGCCCCTCGTCCCGCATCAAGGTGACCAGGACGCTCACCGCGTCCGCCGCGCTTCTGCCAAGCAGGATGCGCGTTTTCTCAGCCGCGCCCGTGCTCTCACGGCGTGTCCTGCTCCCCGCCATCCTGCCCCTCCGTTTTGGGCAGAAAGCGTACGGTGAAAGCGTCCTCGTCGCTATCCACCTCGCTCGTGTAGCTCGCAAGCGCCTCGCTCAATTCCTTTTTGGGAATGTGAACAACGCGCACCGCGCCCTCCTCGCTCGCCTTTTGCAAAAGCGCGAATGCCAGCAGCGCCTCCATGAGCGCCAGCTGCTCCTCATAGCCCGCGATGACCTGTTTCTGTTTTTCGATATGGCGGTCGCGCCAGGCGATCATATACGCGGCGCGGTCGGGGTCATCGAGGCCGTCGGGGCGTGCTTCCTTTTTCTTTTCTTCCATCTTACTCTCCTTTGCGTTCGTTCCTGTTTTGGAACGGTTGAAGTGAAAATATTGTCCCATTTTTAGAACGACTGCTGCAAAAAATAATGCCGACGCGTCGTTTCCTCGCGGCGCCGCGGACGCCGCTTGTTTCCGCTTTCGGAATTTTCATTCGCGTTCGTTCCACTTTCGGGACGATTACAGTATAACCCATTTCCGCTTTGTTGTCAACCACTTTTTGCAATAAAAATTGTGAACAATTTGTAAATCCGTATCATTATAGGGACGAGCGCTTGACACGCCGCCCCGAAAATGATACAATTAATCTGTAAGAAACGATCGCAAATTCACAAAAAGGTGGACGAAGCTATGACAACAGTATCCGACCGCATCCGCGCGCAAATGGAGCGCCTTTCCCTTTCGTACGGCGAGCTTTCCCAGATCACAGGCCTTTCCAAATCCGCCGTGCACCGCTATGCCACAGGTGGCACGGACAAGGTGCCGACCGAGGCGCTGGAAAAGCTGGCACGCGCCCTGCACGTCACCCCCGCCTATCTTACGGGCTGGGAGGAGGAGCCGCAGGTGCTTGCCGCGCACTTTGACGGAAAGGATTTCACCGCCGAGGAGTGGCAGGAGATCGAGGATTTCGTCCGCTTCGTCAAGTCCCGACGCAAAAAGTAAGGGGGGATACCCTTGTACGAGGCATTGCTGGAGGAGGCCCGCCAAAAGGGGCTGACCGTCATCGAAAAATATCCGTTCTTATCCGAGCGCATCCGCGGGCTTTGCTGTGACGATACCATCGCCCTGAGCGCCGACATCGACACCTGTGCCGAGCGCACCGTCGTGCTTTGTGAGGAGCTGGCACACGCCACGGGCACGGTGGGCAATATCCTCACCGATCCGCGTATGGAGCGAAAGGCGCGCGAGCAATCCTTCGAGCGACTTGCCAGCCCCGAGGCGCTGGTCGAGGCGTATCTTTGCGGCTGCCGCGAATCCTGGGAGTTCGCCGAGCATCTCGGCGTGACCGAGGCGTTCCTTGCCGAGGCAATGGCAAACTATCGCGCGCGCTTCGGCGTATTGAAAAAGGTAACGTTCAACGGCGGGGTCTATGCCCTCACCTTTGAACCGATCCTCACCATCAGAAAATGGGGCGGTGCCAAGCGCCGCCGAAAGGAGTGCGTATGACCTACCGTATGGCTCTGGACCAGGGCACGACCAGCTCGCGCTGTATCATCTTCAACGAGCAGGGCGAGATCGTGTCCCTTGCCGCCAAGGAATTTCCCCAACACTTCCCCCGCGCGGGCTGGGTAGAACACGATGCTGACGAGATCTGGGAAAGCCAGATTCTTTCCGCGCACGAGGCGCTACTCAAAGCGGGGCTCACCGCCGCGAATATCGCCGCCATCGGCATCACCAATCAGCGCGAGACCACCGTTTTGTGGGACAGAGAAACGGGCAAGCCCGTCTGCCCCGCCATCGTGTGGCAATGCCGCCGCACGGCAGAATACTGCGACACGCTGCGCGCGCAAGGTCTGGAGGAGATGATCCGCGCCAAGACCGGACTTCCCATCGACGCCTATTTCTCTGCCACCAAGCTGCGCTGGATGCTGGAGAACCACGCGGGGCTGCGCGCGCGTGCCGAGCGGGGCGAGCTGTGCTTTGGCACAATCGACAGCTTTCTGATCTACCGCCTGACGGGCGGCCGCGTGCACGCGACCGACGCCTCCAACGCCGCGCGCACACTGCTTTTCAACATTCACACGCTCCAATGGGACGAGGAGCTTCTGCATTTGTTCGACGTGCCCGCTTCCCTTTTGCCCGAGGTGCGTCCCTCGGCGGGACACTTCGGCGACACCGACGCGGCGCTTTTCAGCGCGCCTATTCCGATCACGGGCGTGGCGGGCGACCAGCAGGCGGCGCTCTTTGGCCAGTGCTGCTTTGCACCCGGTAGTTGTAAAAACACCTACGGCACGGGCGGCTTTTTGCTGTTGAACACGGGCGAGAGCGCCGTGTCCTCGAAAAACGGTCTGCTCACCACAGTGGGCTGGCAGCTCGGCGGAAAAACGACCTACGTTCTGGAGGGGTCGGTGTTCGTGTGCGGCGCGGCGATCCAATGGCTGCGCGACGGCCTCGGGCTTCTCACCACGGCCGCAGAAAGCGAGCAGCTGGCAAAGGGCGTGCCCGACACGGGGGACGTGTACTTCGTGCCCGCCCTCACAGGGCTTGGCACACCGCACTGGGATCCTTACGCGCGCGGCACGATCGTCGGCATCTCGCGCGGCACCACGCGCGCGCATCTCGTGCGCGCCACGCTGGAGGCAATGGCGTTCCAAACGGTAGACGTGCTGTACGCTATGCGCGAGGACGCCAATTTGGCGCTCTCGGCACTGCGCGTGGACGGCGGTGCCTGTGCAAACGACCTGCTTTTGCAGTTGCAAAGCGACCTGTCCGGGCTTGCCATTCACCGCCCCGCCTGCATTGAAAGTACGGCGCTGGGTGCTGCCAACCTCGCCGCCATCGGCGCGGGGCTGTGCCG
>JAZRFG010000172.1:0-1097 GCA_045661265.1 Eubacteriales bacterium | reverse complement strand
ACGCTTTTGAAGGAGTATATTATGGGAAAATATTTCGGAACGGACGGCTTTCGCGGCGAAGCGAACGTTACGCTGACCACAGAGCACGCCTTCAGGATCGGCCGCTTTCTCGGCTTTCATTTCGGCAAAGAGCAGCGGGCGCGCGTGGTGATCGGCAAGGATCCGCGCCGCTCCTCCTATACGCTGGAGTACGCTCTTGTGGCGGGACTCACCGCTTCGGGTGCCGACGCCTATATCCTGCACGTGCTGCCCACGCCCGCCGTTTCCTATATCACGCGCGTGGATCGCTTTGACTGCGGCATTATGATCTCTGCCAGCCACAACCCTTACCGTGACAACGGCATCAAGCTTTTTGACGGCAATGGGGAGAAAATGGACGAAGCAACCATCGAGGCGCTGGAGGCATTTCTTGACGGCGACGGACAGCTCCCCTTTGCCACGGGCGAGCGCATCGGCACCGCCGTGGATTACGAGGCCGGCAGAAGCCGCTATCTCGGCTATCTGATCTCCCTTTCCCCCGTATCCTTCCGCGGAAAGCGAGTGGGGCTTGACTGCGCCAACGGCTCCGCGTGGATGATCGCCAAGTCCGTGTTTGACGCGCTGGGGGCAACCACCTACGTCATCCACAACACCCCGAGCGGGCTTAACATCAACAAGGACGCGGGTTCCACGCACATCGAACAGCTGCAAGCCCTTGTCAAGCGCAACGCGCTTGACGTCGGCTTTGCCTTTGACGGCGATGCCGACCGCTGTATCGCTGTGGACGAGCAAGGATGTGTGGTGAATGGCGACGGCATTCTTTTCGTGATGGCGCGCTATATGAAGGAGCGCGGACTGCTCCGCCATAACACGGTGGTTACCACCGTGATGTCCAATTTGGGACTCTACCGCGCCCTTGACCGGCTTGGCATTGCCTACGCCCAAACAAGCGTGGGAGATAAATACGTCTACGAGTGTATGGCGCAGCACGGCTACCGCCTTGGCGGTGAGCAATCCGGACACGTGATCTTCAGTAAGCTTGCCAACACCGGTGACGGTCTGATCACCGCCATCAAGCTCATGGAGCTGATCTGCACCAGCAACAAAACGCTTCATAC
>JAZRFG010000171.1:0-3395 GCA_045661265.1 Eubacteriales bacterium | reverse complement strand
AGTAGCATCGAGATCAGCACGGCGGCACCCATACCAAGTGCGGCACGGATGTCAGCGCTGGATGCCATCACGAAGCCGGCACCAAGCACCAGAAGCACAGAGGGCGTGCCTCTGAGGAGATAGGAAGTTTTCGTCTTTTTCATTACTGATCCCCTCCGTTATTGATAGAATTGAATGCGGCAAAGGCATCTGCGGTGGCGAGCTTGACGGCACTGGAGGAAACGGTTGCACCCGAGATCAGGACGCTGTCCGAAAGGGTACCCGAGGTGAGGCCGTTGAACTTGTTCAGATAATCCTTATAGTTCTGCGCGCTGGGGTTGCCGTAATCCTTGATGCCGGGCATATACTCCACGCCGTGACCGAATGCCATCTGCTGTACGTTCTGGCTGACGATCGCGCCGTTCTCGTCGATCACGGTGCAGATCGACATCGCGTTGTCCTCATAGGTGAGGGGCTTGGAGAAGAAGGCGAGGTAGGTGCTCGCGCCGGACTGGAAGCTTGCGGCGTACACCACGTTGCCAAAGGTCGTGAAGCTGACGGGCGTGATCGCGGTAGCGTCGCTGTAAGTGGCGAGGATCATCGCGTTTGCGCTCTGTGCAAAATCCGTCTGCGTGCCTGCGGCGGTCAGTGCTTCCTCGCAAAGTGCGGCATTGGCGGCGGTGACGTCGTTGCCCTCGGTATCGACGACCTTACAAGCGCCGACTGCGTTTACAAGAACGAGAAGTTTGGCATCGCCATTCTTCATAACAAAGGCAAAGCCGGAGCCGTTGAGTGCCTTATAGCCCTCGACGATGTTGCCGCTTGCTGCCACAGTCTGTGCCTTCAGCACGCCGCCGGAGGTAAGACCCGTGTGAAGCGTGGGGATCATCTCGGCGAGGATCTGCTCGTCGGTCTTGACTCCCTCAGCGATCAGGTTGTTGGAGATCAGCACACCCATCGCTTCCTCAACGGCACCCTTGAATGCCTTAGAGGAGTAGGTGCTGCCCGCAAAGAGTTCAACGCCCGTGAGAGCGGAGTCCTTGCCAATATAGGTGGAGGGGTAGTCGGCGCCGAAGATCAGCGACTCGGAATGGGATACCAGCTTGATGCCGCAGATCTTGCCCGTGGCGTCAACGCCAAGGACGATGTCCATGGGAGCGCCGCCGGTGTACTGCGAGGTAGCGGTGCACTCGATGACATATCCAAGGCCGTTCGTTTCCTTGTTGACCTTGACGACGCTTGCGGGAACGCCGGAAAGCGTTGCGGTGATGTCCTCGTAGGCCGCGCCGCCGGGCATGACCTCGTTGAGGCGGTCGTTGGCAGCGCCCGCGTTGTTTGCCTCAATGATGGGACCGGTGTAAAAGTTCAGACCGAACATGGCACCGCCGAAGATGGCGATGACGATGAGAAGGATACCGAATGTTTTCAGAAGATGCATTACTTGATACCTCCCAGCGTTTTTCTCTTGGTGAAATCGTTGATGAAGGGGGTCAGCAGGTTCATCGTGAGGATCGCGATGGAAACGCCCTCGGGATACATGCCAAACTGTCTGATGGCAAAGGTCAAAAGACCCGCACCCACACAGAAGACCACGCGGCCCTTGTTGGTGGTGGGGGTGGTGACGTAGCCGGTCGCCATGAAGATGGCACCGAGCAGAAGACCGCCTGCCAGCACGTGCTGGAGTGCGAATACAACGTCAAATCCGCAGAACAGGAAGTAGCAAGCGAATACGGTACCAACGTAAGCGGCGGGCACATACCACTTGATGACCTTGCGGACGACAAGATAGGCAAAGCCGATGAGCAGTGCAAGCGCACAGGTCTCACCGATCGCACCGCCGTGCAGACCAAGGAACAGGTCAACAAGGGAGGGTGCTTGTTTTGCGGCGATCTCTGCACCCTGGTTAAGGGTGGCGAGAGGGGTGGCACCCGCGGTGATCTCCACAATGGTGGGAGTAGCCACGGCAGCAACAGCGCTGAAGGTCAGCAGCATAAACACACGCGCGGTGATGGCGGGGTTGACGATATTCTTGCCAAGACCGCCGAACAGGCACTTGACGACCACGATCGCAAAGACCGAGCCGATCGCGCACTGCCAAAGCGGCACGGCGGTGCTGAGGTTCAGCGCGAGCAGAAGACCGGTCACAACGGCGGAGAAATCACCGACCGTCTGGGGCTTGTGCACGCAAAGGTTGAAGATGTATTCTGCGGCAACGGCGCTTGCCACGCAGACCAGCGTGGTGAAAAGGGCCTTGATGCCGAAGATCACGATGCCTGCCACCGTAGCGGGGAGCATGGCGATCACCACGTCAAGCATGATGTTGCGGGTGAAGGAGCCCTTCTGGTGGATATGGGGGGTAGAGGAGATGTGCAACGACATTATTTGTTACCTCCTTCTTTTTCTTTCTGTGCGGCGGCGTACTGCTTGAGGAATGCCTTTGCCGCCCAGTTGTTTTGCAGCAGGGGACGGCTGGCGGGGCAGACGTAGGAGCAGCAAGCGCAGTCTACGCACTGGCGCACGCCGGAGTCAATGAGTCTCTTGGCCTTGAGGTCCTCGTCCTTGACGCGCATGGCGCGGCCGACCTCGGCAACCGAGATGCCGACGGGGCACTTTTCCATGCAGCGACCGCAGTTGATGCACGCGGAGGGCTTGGGAAGCAGGGCGCTCTTTTCGTCAAACACCAGCACGGCGTTGGAAACCTTGACCATGGGATCGTCTACCGAGCAGATCGCGGTGCCATTCATGGGGCCGCCGACGATGACCTTGCCGGGCTCGGCCTTAAGACCGGTGATCTTCAGCAGGTCGCTGATGCGGGTACCGATGGGTGCGATCAGGTTCATGGGCTTTTCCACGGCGGGGCCGTCCACGGTCACGATGCGGTCCACAAGGGGCAGACCCGTGTTGAGGTACTCTGCCATCTTGGCAAGAGAGGAAACATTGATGATCAGCGCGCCAAAGGAGGGGAAGCGCTTGCCAGCAACAGATACACGGCCGGTAGCATTGTACAGCATGATCTGCTTTGCGCCCTGTGGATAGATTGCATTCAGTTCCTGAATCTGCACATATGGCTTATCCGCGAAGGTCTTCTTCAGCACTTCGATGGCATCGGGCTTGTTATTTTCGATGCAGATCTTAAACACAGCACCCTCCAGATATTGGCTCATGTACTGACGCAGATATTCAATGCCGTCTGCGATCAGTTCCGGATGTGCCAGCATCATACGATGGTCACTGGTGATGTAGGGTTCACACTCTGCAGCATTGATGAGCACAGTGTCCACCTTATAGTCGGGGTTGGTAGCCTCGTTAAACTTTGCCCAAGTGGGGAATGCTGCGCCGCCCAGACCGACAACGCCACCCTCTCTTACTGCCTGCAGGAAGCTATCGCAGTCGGAAAACTCCGGTGCTTTGACCTC
>JAZRFG010000170.1:0-4470 GCA_045661265.1 Eubacteriales bacterium | reverse complement strand
AATCGCGCGCAGGATACCGATCTCCTTGGTGCGCTCCAGCACCGAGATATAGGTGATGATGCCGATCATGATCGAGGAAACGACCAGCGAGATCGACACAAAGGCGATCAGCACGTAGGAGATCGCGTCCACGATCGTGGTGATCGAGGACATCATGATCGCCATAATGTCCGTATAGGAGATATGGTCGTCCTCGTCCTCCTTGGTCGCGTTGTAATCCTTGATGATCTGCGCGAGGCGCTCCTTTGCCTCGAAGTCCACGGGGTAGATATTGATGGACGTCAGCGCATCGTGGCCCGCAGAAGCACCCAGCATTTCCAGCGCTTCCTCATAGGAATGATCCGCCGTTTGCATATGATCCTCATAGTAAGCGGCAAAAACGGCCTCGTCCTCGGCGGTAGCGTTCTCACCCGCCATGGTTTCCAAATACGTGTCCACGTAAGCGGCGGCCTCGGTGTAATAGAACTCGGGGTTGGCCAAGTTCGTCATATAAGACGTCTGCACCTCGGTCATAAACTTTTGCATCACCATCAAAGGCGCTTGTGCTTCCAGCGACGTGCGATAGGCGATCGCCACGGGATCGGTATCCGATGCGGTAATGCCGTTTGCTCGGCAGAAGGCGTCTACCAGATAGTTGATCTGCGATTGGGGCATTCTGTAATCGCTCATCATCTTCGTGATATGCGCCGTGATCAGATCGGTCTGCAAGTTGACGTTTTCCACCATCGGATAAACCATCTGAATGGTCATCGCGGTCATATTGTCAAAGGCAGCCGCGATCTTTTCATCGGTATCGTACAGGGTATCGATCAGCCCCTTGTACTTATCGTACGCCTCGTTGCCGGGCACCAGCGCTTCGCCGTCCAACCCAAAGGAGGGGGCATACTGCTCTGCCACCAGCGTTTGATACGTTTCAAAGCTCATCGCCTGTCCGTTGAACTCGGGCACGATCACCAAAAGGATATTGGCGATCGCGGCGTTGGCGCTGCTGCCCACGGCAAGCGAGCCATTCTTGCTGTTGAAGCCGTAAAGATCAATCAGGAATTGCTTTTTGTCCGTGATCTTTTCGCGGACAGCGGCAAGATATTCTGCCATTTTCGCATCGCTGATGTCGGTCTTCAGCTCCAGGTAAGCGGCCACCTTTTCGGCGGCGGGAAGCCCGCCGATATAGGCAGCCAGCTTATCCGCCTTTTGCGCGACGCTCAGCACGTCGGCATCTTTGATATGGAAAGGTAGGCCCGTGAACACGTCGTAATCGGGGTTGGCGATCTGCTGCTTGACGATCTCGCTGTCGTTGACCTTGGCAAGCACCGCCTCGGTGAGCGCCGCGGTATATGCGATCGAGCCCTGGATCGAGGTAGAGGTGGCGTCGGGATTGGGCGCAACCACACCGACGATCTTGAGCTTCATGCCTTTATCGTACACGTTTTCGGGCAGGAAGTTTTCCTCGTTTCGCAGATCCTTCCACAGATCAAAGGATTCGCCGTTGATGGTGACGCTGCCATTCTTGGCATAGAAATCCGAGTTGTAGGCAAGGTTGAGATCCAGCTTGTAGAAATCCTCGTAGGTGAACGCCATGCCCTCGGTCTTGGCATCATACTTTTCACCCATCATCATCGCCGCCATCATAGCGGTCATTTCGTCGGGATTGAGCATGCCGAGCATATAGAGCGTAATATTGGCAACGGTATTGTTTCTGTCCACCACCAGCACCAGCTCGTTGGCGCTCTCGGGCCATCTGCCGTCCACGATATTGTACTGCTCCTTAACGGCGGGGTTGATGAGATCTGCGTTGCCGCTCTCGTCCTTTTTACCGGGCATGATCTCAGAGAAGATGCTGATGCTGTCGGTGATGGCGGAAAGCCCCGAATTCTGCTCGGAGAAGTCCGAAAGGATCTTCGAGGGGCTGACCTGCAGCACGCCGTTTTTGCCGTACTGCGTGGACGCGTTGAAGATCTGCAGCTTGGTGCTGTAAGAATACTGAATGGCGGTGAGATCCCCCTGGATCTCGTCATAGCGGCTGAGCAGATACTTATTGAAATCCGCCAGATTGTTTTTCTTCATCGTGGTCATCGCGCCCACCATATTACTGATCGAGTCGTCCACGTAGATCTTGTCGGGGTCGCGGTTCGCGACATCCTCGCCGTCCGTCTTGACCATCGCGGCAAGCATCGCGGCATAATCCGAGGTCTGCGCCGTGAGCGAGATGGGATAAGAGGTCAGCGTTTCCTCCTGCACCGAGGCGATGAAAAGGTTGACGCCGTTGGAAAGCGCAAGGATCAGGGCGATGCCGATGATACCGATGCTGCCCGCGACCGACACCAGCAGCGTGCGCGTTTTCTTGGTCAGCAGGTTGGTGAAGGAAAGCGAGAGCGCCGTGAAGAAGGACATCGAGCGTTTTCCCTTACCGTCGGGGGACTTTTTCGCCTTTTTGGCACACTTGCGCTTCTTTTCGGGGGCGATCTGTGCCACCTGCTCGACAATCTCTGCCTGTTCGGCAAGCTCTGCCTGCTCGGGGGCAGGCACCTCCGCGGGCACGTAAGGGTTGCTGTCATCAATCACTCTGCCGTCCAGCACGCGAATGATGCGGTTGCTGTACTGCTCGGCAAGATCGGGATTGTGCGTAACCATAATGATCAGCTTCTTTTCGGAAACCTTTTTGAGGATCTCCATGATCTGCACACTGGTGACCGTGTCGAGTGCGCCCGTGGGCTCGTCGGCAAGCAGAATGTCAGGATCGTTCACAAGCGCGCGGGCGATCGCCACGCGCTGCATCTGACCGCCAGACATCTGATTGGGCTTTTTGTGCAGCTGGTCGCCAAGACCCACCTGCTCGAGCGCGTCGATGGCGCGCGCACGGCGCTCCTCGCGGGACACGCCCGAAAGAGTGAGCGCCAGCTCCACGTTGGCAAGCACGGTCTGGTGCATGATAAGGTTATAGCTTTGGAACACAAAGCCGATCGAATGGTTGCGGTAGGTGTCCCAGTCGGCGTCGCGGTACTCCTTGGTGGAGCGCCCGCCGATGATCAGGTCGCCGCTGGTATAGCGGTCAAGACCGCCGATGATATTCAGCATCGTGGTCTTTCCGCAGCCGGAGGGACCGAGGATCGACACGAACTCGCTTTCGCGGAAGTCGATGCTGACGCCTTGCAGGGCGTGAACCTCGCTATCACCCGAGGTATAGGTCTTCACGATGTCGCGCAGTGAAAGCATATTGATCTCCTTTTCGTTTCGTTATTGCTCCCATTATAACACGTCAATGTGAGCAACAGGTGAATGTACTTAAATTTTGCCCGCCGGCTCTGCCACTTGCTCGGCTGCCTGCTCGGCGGCCTGCTTTTGTGCCTGCTCGGCAAGGAACTTCTCGCGGTTGAAGCCCTCGGTGGTCTTCTCTTTGATGTCGCCTGCGCGAGTCAGCGCCCACTTGGTCAGCACGGGGCCGACAAGCTCCAACACCAGCACCGAGAACAGCACGATGTTGCGGACCAGAACGCCCTGTTCGGGGAAATCCTGGGTCACAATGGAAGACATACCCAGCGCCACGCCCGCCTGGGGCAAGAGGGTGATACCCAGATACTTCTGGATTTTGTCGTCACAGCCCGTGATCTTGGCACTTCCCATCGTGCCGAAATACTTACCCGCGGCACGGGAAAGGATATACACAAGGCCGATGACGATCACGGAAACGCTGGCAAGAATGTCCAGACGAAGCTCTGCACCGCTGAGCACGAAAAACAGCACGAAGATGGGGGCCGTCCACTTGTCGGCACGCTCCATAATATCGGCGGAAAAGTCACACAGGTTGCAGAACACGGTGCCCAGCATCATGCACACAAGCAGAGAGGAGAAGCCGATATGTACCTCGCCGATGTGGAACTTGAGCATCGAGAGCGCCACCGTGAGCAGCACGAAGGTGATGGAAAGCGCCATACGCTTGGAGCCGGAGTGGAAGAAGCGCTCGCAAACGGTGAAAAGATAACCCATCACGAAGCCGAGCACAAGCGAGAGCACGACCTCCAACAGGGGGTTGACCAGCACGGAAACGATGCTGATGCCGCCGCTGTGGATCGCCTTGGCGATACCGAAGGAAACCGAGAAGATCACAAGACCCACGGCATCGTCCAGCGCCACGATGGGAAGCAGGAGATCGGTGAGCTTACCCTTTGCCTTATACTGGCGCACGACCATCAACGTGGCAGCAGGTGCCGTTGCCGTGGCGATCGCGCCGAGAATGATGGCGGAGGGAATGGGCAGCATGTCGGGCATTGCAAAGTGGAGCGCGATCAGCGCGCCATCCACCAGAACGGCGGCGGCAAGCGCCTGCAGAATACCCATCACGGCGCCGAGCACCAAGGAGAGTACGATCTCGATAATGGGCTCAATAATGATAGAGATCACGTCAATAGCACCCGACATCAGCGCCTTTGCAATGCCAAAGGAAATGGCAAAGAGCATCAGACCCACGGCATC
>JAZRFG010000169.1:0-2787 GCA_045661265.1 Eubacteriales bacterium | reverse complement strand
AGGTCCATCGCCTCGCGGCGGGTGATCTTGGCGGCGCTGCCGCTGTGGATCACGATGGTATCCGCGCCCAGATGTGCGGCGGCCGTGAGAGAGTCCTTGATATAGGTGATGCTCTTGAGGCGCTTTTCCTCCTCCACGCCGGAAAGCGAGATGAAGTAGGGCGTGTGGAGCGACATTTCGATGCCGTGCTTTTTGGCTTCCTCGCCGATCTTTTGCAGCGTGGCGGCGGTGGCGCGCAGGCCGTTGCCTGCCTCAAACTCATAAGCGCCAAGTCCGAGCTTTGCAAGAAATGCGGGGGCTTGTGTGGTGGATTTATACCCCGCGGCATAAAAGCTTTCGCTGTTGCCGCCGGGGCCGAAAACGGCTGTTTTACGCATACTTATTCCTCTCCTTCGGGTGCGGGAAGGTATTGCTTGGCAAGGGGGCTGCCAAGGCGGATATCGGGGGCGTCGGGGTGGCGCTTATAGAAGCGGCGCAGAACGCCGCGCTCGAAATAGCGCTTCAATCTCGTGGAGCGATTCGTCTTATCCTTGATGGGGGGGACGAGAATGGCGCGAATGCCCATATTGCGGGCAAAAAGCACGTCGGTGAACACCTGATCGCCCATAATGGCGGTGTTTTTCTTGTTGCCGCCAAGCTCCCTCATGATCTTTTTGGCGCGAAAGGGCAGCGGCTTGCAGGCGTTGCAGCGCACGGGGCGTCCCAGCGTGGCGTTGAAGCGCTCTGTGCGCTCAGCGTGGTTGTTGGAGATAAATGCCGTTTGGACGCCTGCGCTTGCCATTTGCTCCAGCCAAGCTTGAATGTGCTCGTCGGGGTCGAGCTGCTCGTAAGGGGCGAGTGTGTTGTCGATGTCCAGCAGCAGCACCTCGATGCCGCGCTCCTTTAAAAACTCGGGCGTGAGATCGCGATAGCACATCATTGTGTAATTCGGTTGCAGAAAGGGCATAAAGGCACTCTCCTTCCATTCCATATCTCTTTTATTTTATCATATTTTCGGCACGCTTTCAAGGGCATTGTCACTTTTTTTGCAAAAAGCGAAAAAAATCACAAAATCCCTATTGACAAGCGCGCGCAAATATGATATGATTGTAAGGCAGTTTTGGAGAACCACCACAAGCGGGTGTAGTTCAATGGTAGAATTCCAGCCTTCCAAGCTGGCCGCGTGGGTTCGATTCCCATCACCCGCTCCATTGGATGCGCCTTTAGCTCAGCTGGATAGAGCAACTGCCTTCTAAGCAGTAGGTCGGGGGTTCGAGCCCCTCAAGGCGCGCCATTCTGCTAAAAAGTTCATATGGTGAGTGTAGCTCAGTTGGTTAGAGCGCCAGGTTGTGGCCCTGGAGGTCGTGGGTTCGACTCCCATCACCCACCCCAGAAAACGAAACCGCCCCCTTGTGGGGCGGTTTTCGTTTTTTGGGGGTGAGTGCGGAGCCGAACCCTGAAAGCGCCAATGTAGCAAAGGAGCTTTGGCTGAAGCTTGGCGCGCTTTCCATCTCGCGCGAGTGCACGAGCGCGAGGTGAGCTCGCGCGATATATAATAAAAAGGAAAAAGCGCACCGAGAAGCTCTCGGTGCGCTTTTTTGTTGCTTGAAATTATTCCACCTTTTTGATCAGGCCAAGCTCAAGCAGTTCCTCGTCGGATTTCGCGTCGGGAATGTAGTTGACCTGTGCATACTTGGGGTTGGCCTCAAGGCCGAGCTCTGCAGCCATCTTTTCGATCAGCTCCAGGCCCCACTTGATGCTGCGCTTAGAGGTCAGGCGCAGGCAGCAGGGAACGGTGTCGTACTTCTTGGACTCGCTCTCGTCGGAAATGTTGTACTTGCTATCGGTCAAGGATCTGGGATCCAGCGCCAGATACATGCAAAGCGTCTTGCCGCGAATGGCGAATTTGGCGAGCTGAGTGCGAGCGGACTTGATGGACTCGTAGCTCCAGCTGATACGTGCATTGACTTTCTTGTAGGAAAGCAGCGCGTTCTTCATCACGTTGTAGCGCTCCTGCACCTCGTCGGAGGAAAGAACGATACGGGCCATGAAGGATTTCTTGTAATTGGTGTAGCTGGTGGCCTTGCCGTCGGCGTCGAACACGGGTGCATTAACAAGCACGTTGGGCAGGCGCTCGGGTGCGGCGGGCTCTTCCACTACCTCGAGAGCAGGAGCTTCCTCGATCTCCTCAACAGGCAGATCCACGGCGATCTCTGCGGGCTCGGCGACGATCTCTTCCTTGGCGGCTTTCTTTGCGGCAGCTTCCAGTGCATCGCGCTGGGCGTCTGTCAGCACTTTTTCGGGCTTGCATTCGGGCGCTTGCTCCGCCTTGTTCGCCTTCTTGGCTTCCTTGGCGGCCTTTTTGGCCTCCTTTGCTGCCTTCTTGGCTGCCTTTTTGTCATACTGGGGAATGTTGGCGTATTTGTCGGCCTTTTGCTTTTTTGCCTTTGCAGGAGCTTCCTCAGCGGGAGCTTCCTCAACAGGAGCTTCCTCAACGGCAACTTCCTCGGCAGGAGGTTCCTCAACCGCAACTTCCTCGCCAGGCGCTTCCTCCTCGGCACCTTCCTCGGCGGGGCCTTCCTCAACAGGACCTCCCGCAGCGGGAGCTCCCCCAGCAGGAGCTTCCTCAACAGGAGCTTCCTCAGCGGGAGCTCCCTCAGCAGGAGCTTCCTCAGCAGGAGCTACCTCAACAGGAGCTTCCTCAACGACGGCTTCTGCAGCTGCAGCAACTGCCGCATTGGCAGCTTCCTTCTTCAGGCGTGCCTTGTATGCCTTGGTTGCTGCCTTGAGTTTCTTTTTCATAGAGGA
>JAZRFG010000168.1:0-7527 GCA_045661265.1 Eubacteriales bacterium | reverse complement strand
CCGGGGAACGACATCGTTTGCGCGGGTGTTTCCGCGCTGGTCGGTGCCCTGGTGCAGTATGCCAAAAACAGTCCCGACTGCCGACATCTTCGCTGCAATATGCAAGCGGGAGAGGTGTTTCTTTCCTGCCGCGGCGGGCTTGGCGCGGGATTTGATATGATCGTCGGTGGGCTTGGTGCCATTGCGGCAAGCTACCCCGATCACGTGAGGGTGCAAAGCACCGTCACGCCTTAAAAAAGTGTTATTCGGCGGCGCGTGTCGCCGCCTGAAAGAGAGGCCTTATGAATAACAGCGAAACGGACGTGCTGGCTCTTTTTGAGTCGGTGCGTGAGGGTGAACAGAACTTGTCCGACCACACCCCAAGGACAGAAAAAGCGGGCGAAAAAGAGAGTGCACCTGCCGCCGGGGAGCAAGCTGGCACATCGCGGGAGGAGGCGTTCCGTGCGCTGATGGAGGGGGAATACAAGGACCTTTTCACGGCGTACTTTCAACAGACCTTCAACCGCCGTTTCAAGGAGCATAAGCAGATCAAGGACGAGCTGGAGAGCGCAAGGGCCGTGTTAGGCGCGGTCAAGGAGCGATACGGCGAGCTTTCGGGAGAGGCGCTTTTGGACGCCATACGGGCGGAAACGGTATTGAAAAATGCGCCGACAGAGGCGCAAAAGCCCCTCTCCTTGGCAAACGAGGACGCACACGACGAGCCCGAGCAGGACGCTCTGGCCGAAGCACAGCGACGCGTGATCGCGCATATCCGAGCCAGGGGGCTTCGCCCCGCGGAGAACGGACTTTGCGCACAAGGCGGCCCCGTGGTTCTCACGGGACGCCTTACGCGTGAGGAGCGCGCCGAAATGGCGCGCCGCGCAGCGGGCGGAGAGCACATCGTGCTTTGATCTGTGCTCCTTTCAAAGAAAGGAAAAGTAATGAACGAAATTTTCAAGATGGATCTGCGCCTTTTTGACGCGGGTCGCAACGTCAACACGACCGAGGGCTATGCAGATGCCGTAGAGGGCAGCGTAACCTCCTATACCGAAATCGAGGGTCTTTCTGAGGAGATGAAGACCTATTACTCGGATTATCTGATCGATAATGCCGAGCCCAAGATGATCCACGACCAGTTCGCACAGAAGGTGGCGATCCCCGCGGGTCACGGCAAGACCGTGCAATTCCGCAAGTACGATCCGCTGCCCAAGCTGACCAACACGCTGATGGAGGGCGTGACCCCCACGGGTCAGTCCCTTAACATGAGCACCGTGGAGGCGACCGTGCATCAGTACGGCGGCTATGTCGAGTTGTCTGATCTGCTGCTGCTTACCGCCATCGACAACAATCTCTTGATGGCGACCAAGCTGCTTGGTGCCCAGGCGGGTCGCACGCTGGACAGCATTACCCGCGAGGTGCTTTGCGGCGGCACGAACGTGCAGTACGCAGAGAACAGTGCGTCCTCCCGTCATATGCTGCGCGGCGGCTTTGCCGAGGGCAACGACTACCTCACTGTGGACTGCATCAAGCGTGCCGTGCGCACGCTGAAATCGCAGAACGCCGAGAAGATCGACGGCGCTTACGCTTGTATCATTCACCCTGACTGCGCTTACGATCTGACCAACGATCTCAACTGGAAGTACCCTTACCAGTATGCCGCACAGCACCAGTTGTTTGAGGGCGAGATCGGTATGATCGAGGGCGTGCGCTTTGTGGAAAGCACCGAGGCAAAGGTGTTCCGCGGTGCGGAGATCGAGCCCGGTGTGAAATATATCCAGAACGATTTGATGAAATATCTCGAGGATGGCGAGGATATGTGCACGTGGGGCAATGCATCGGCTTACCGCATCTACGTCGGTCACGGCGGCGAGAACAAGGGATATCTTTTCACCAACGGCAATCTTGTCGGCAAACAGCTGTACGTGTCCTGCCTGGCACAGGGCAGATGCTTCCCCATCACGGTAACGGGTGTGCTTGCACACCCCGAAAGAGACCACTGCATCTTCGTCAAGGAGAGACTGGTGGATGCCCAGGGCCAGAAGATCGTGCTGGGCCCGCAGGATATGATCTACGGTTTGGAGGGCGGCTTTGGCGGACGCGACGTGTACGCCACGCTCGTTCTTGGTGAGAACGCATACGGCACGACCGAGATTTCGGGCGGCGGCCTTGAGCACATCGTCAAGCAGCTGGGCTCTGCCGGCACGGCGGATCCCCTCAATCAGCGCGCAACCGTTGGCTGGAAGGCGACTAAGGCGGCAGTGCGTCTGATGGAGCCCTTTATGGTGCGTATCGAAACTGCATCCAGCTTCGATCAGGCTTCTGTCTAAGAACCCCCACCCGCTTTGCGGGTGGGCATAAAAGAAAAGGAGAGAGGAAATGGAACAAAACGAAAAAACGACTCTGCAAAAGCTGAAAAAAGAGATGGAGGCGATGCGTGCCGAATACGAGCAGAAGCTTGCCGCGCTCGGCGTGGGAGCACAGCCCTGTGAAGCGCAGGCGCCCGCCGCGTCCGCAGCACCCTTATTCGGTGCACAGGATGCATGGCTCAACGAATACGTGGAGATCAAGCTTTTCAAGGACAACGACAAATACAAGGATGACGTTTACGTGGCCATCAACGGGAAAAACTGTGTGATCCGCCGTGGGGAATGGACGCGTATCCGCCGCAAGTATGCGCTGCTCTTGGATCAGTCTGAGATCCAGGATCTCCGCACGGCCGAGCTCATGGCCAAGCAGAGCGATCAGTTCGCCGCCGCCAGCCGCACGATGGGCGTGTAAGGAGGTGCGCATATGCGAAAAAGAGCATCGCAAATGCTTTTGATGGCGCGCCAGATGCGCCCGTGTGAGCTTGATGACGACGTGCTGTATCTGTGGATCTCCACACTGGAATACCGTGTGCTTTACGAGGTGATGGGTGAGGAGGCCACTGAGATAGTGGAAACCGATCTTCTCGTGGCCCCCCCGCACGACGATATCTATTGGACGTATCTGGTATCCATGATCGATTTTTCCAAGGGGGATATGCAGTCCTACGCGCAAAGCAGCGCGCTGGCAGAAAAGGCGTGGAAAAGATTTGTGCAGTGCTATCATCAGAAAAAGTACAGCTGCACAAAGCAGTAAGGGCGCGGAGGTGACGAAGGATGAACACTGTTCTGGAGTGGCTTGCAGGGAACTGGGAGCTGATGTGTATCTGCTTTGGCGTTCTGGTCAATGCCGTGGGTCTTGCATACAACGTCACGCGCTACGTCCGTGCGGGGGGCTTACGCCGCGCGCAGGGGTGGCAGGAGCTGCTGGCGGCCGCGCGTAAATACGAGGCCGAGGCAGAGGGCCTGGCGGGGCTGGACGGCCCCGCCAAGCTGGAGTACGTGCTGGAGCGACTGCGCGAGTACATGGCGCTTATGGGGCTTACCTATGAGCGCGAAGAGCTTGCTCAGATGGTAGACAAGGATATTGCCTTTGTCAACGAGCTGAGTGCCATCAAAAGCGAGCGGCTGGAATGAGCCGCCCGCACGCAGGCACCTTTCTCCCGCAGAGGAGGCGGAGCTTGCCGAGATCTTACGATCCGTATACAAACTGATGAAAGGAATAGGACAACTGCTTTGAATTATCAAGAAAAAGTAAGCACGCGCGCCGAGGTGCGCGCTCTTTATGAGCGCGTTTGCAAGGATCCCACGATCGCGCGTTACCGCGGCTACACCGCCGCAAACTCCTACGGCTGGAACGAGTCGGCAGGGGATTATATGAAGCGAGAGGGCGAGGTGTGGTTTGAGAACCCCGCGTTTGATGCCAACGCCCCCGCAAAAAAGGAAAGCGAGAGCGCGGATCTTCTGGATGAGATGCTGGAGCAAAGCGAACGCACCATCGAGCGTCTGAGTGCCGAGAAGAGCGAGCTTTGCACGCTGATCGACACGCTCAACGGCCGTATTGCCGAATATGAGGTGCGCCTTGGCGCTGTCACCGAGGAGCGTGATGAGGCGCTGCGCGCGCTTGCTGCGCTGCGTGAGGCGCTGGCGGCGATCCGTCGGCTGACCGAGATCTGATAATCCCCGAAAACGGGCTTGCTTGCCCGTTTCGCCCCGCGCGGCATAGTCCGCGTGGGGCGTTTTTTGCGCAAGAGGAGCGGGCAGGGGAAGCGAGCAGGGCGTTTGTGACAAATTTGGCAAAAATTTCACAAACCTACTTGACGGAAAGAGATCGTTCTGCTATAATAATTTTTATCTGTTATAAAACGCGTGTGCGGGCCGCGTGCTCGCGCCAAAAGGAGTGCTATTATGAATAGAGTTTACAACTTTTCCGCAGGCCCCTCGATGCTGCCGCTGCCCGTGCTTGAAAAGGCCGCCGGCGAGCTGATCTGTTATGGCGATTCCGGCATGTCCGTGATGGAAATGTCCCACCGCTCCCCCGATTACGAGGCCATCATCGGTGATGCCGAGCGCATGCTGCGTGAGTTGATGCAGATCCCGGACAATTACAAGGTGCTGTTCCTGCAGGGCGGTGCTTCTACCCAGTTCGCCTCCATTCCGCTCAATCTGATCGGTCGCACCGGCAAGGCGGATTACGTCGTATCCGGCCAGTTCTCCGGCAAGGCGTTCAAGGAAGCACAGAAGATGGGCTATGACGTCAAGTGTGTTGCCACCACGAAAGAGGACAATTTCGATCACGTGCCCGCACTCACCCGCGAGATGTTCCGCGAGGATGCGGCATACGTGCACATTTGCTACAATAACACCATTTACGGTACGAAGTACCCCGAGATCCCGGATACGGGCGATATTCCGCTGGTGGCCGACATGTCCTCTTGCATTCTTTCCGAGCCGGTTGACGTCAGCCGCTTCGGCGTGATCTATGCAGGCGCACAGAAGAACGTGGCTCCCGCAGGCGTGACCATCGTCATCGTGCGCGAGGATCTGCTGGAATACTGCGATCCTAAGGCACCCACCATGCTGGAGTGGAAGATCATGGCCGAGAACGATTCCATGTACAACACGCCCCCCTGCTATCCGATCTACATCGCTAAGCTGGTGTTCGAGTATCTGCTTTCCATCGGCGGTCTTACCGCAATGAAGGAGCGCAACGAGAAGAAGGCGGCCGTGCTGTACGACTATCTTGACAGCCAGGACTACTACAAGGCACCCGTGCAGAAGAACAGCCGTTCACTGATGAACGTCACCTTTGTGACGGGCGACGCGGACCTGGATAAGAAGTTCGCCTCCGAGGCCGCAAAGGCAGGCATGAAGAACCTGAAAGGTCACCGCTCTGTGGGCGGTATGCGCGCCTCTATCTACAACGCCATGCCCCACGACGGCGTGGTCGCACTGGTGGAATTCATGAAGAAGTTCGCCGCCGAGAACCCCAAAGCGTAAGAAAACAAGAGGATTTTGAAAATGAAGAACGTTCTGCTACTCAATAAGATCGCAAAGGTCGGCACCGATTGCCTGGATCCCGCTGTTTACAACATCGGCGCCGAGGTCGAATCTCCCGAGGGCATCATGGTGCGCTCTGCCAAGATGCACGAGATGACCTTTAACAAGGAGCTGCTTGCTGTGGCACGTGCCGGCGCGGGTGTGAACAACATTCCTGTGGAGCGCTGTGCCGAGGAGGGCATCGTGGTGTTCAACACCCCCGGTGCCAATGCCAACGGTGTGAAGGAGCTTGCCGTTTGCGCGCTCTTCCTTGCTTCGCGCAAGATCGTCGAGGGTGTCAACTGGGCGAAGAGTCTTGCGGGCACGGCTGACGTTGCCAAGCAGGTAGAGGCCGGCAAATCTCAGTTCGGCGGCACCGAGATCCAGGGCAAGACGCTGGGCGTCATCGGTCTTGGTGCAATCGGCGGCATGGTTGCTAACACGGCTGTAAAGCTGGGCATGAAGGTCATCGGTTGCGATCCCTTCCTTTCGGTGGACGCCGCCTGGAACCTGGATCACAAGATCGAGCATGCTCGCTCCTATGAGGAGATCTATGCAAAGGCCGACTACATCACGCTTCACGTGCCCGCAACCGCTGACACCAAGGGTATGATCAACGCCTCCACCATCGCGCAGATGAAGGACGGTGTGAAGATCATCAATCTGGCACGCGGCGAGCTGGTCAATTCTGCCGATCTTGCCGCCGCGATGGAGAGCGGTAAGGTTTCTGCCTATGTCACCGACTTCCCGAGCGAGGATACCGTAACGATCCCCGGCGTGGTGACGATCCCCCACCTTGGTGCTTCCACCGAGGAGTCTGAGGACAACTGTGCCGTGATGGCTGCCAAGCAGCTGGACGAGTATCTGAAGTTTGGCAACATTCGCAACAGCGTGAACTATCCCGCCGTTTCGATGGCTCCCAGCGCCCCTGTGCGCCTTTGTGTGCTGCATGCCAACGTGCCCGCCGTGCTGACCAATATCACCGGCGCTTGCGCTGCCAAGGGCATCAACATCGAGAACATGATGAACAAGTCGCGCGGTGAGAACGCCTACACGATGCTGGACGTCAACTCCGAGCCGGACGGCGAGGTCATCACATCGATCGAAGCGCTGGAGGGCGTACGCCGTGTGCGCGTGATCAATTTCTAAGATCACTTTACAATATGCCAAAGGGCCGCTTCCCGTTGAAGCGGCCCTTTGGCTTGAGAGCGCGCGAGCGCGCGCACTTTTTTATTGACATATAAGAAAATATGTGTTATACTATTACAGTATTATGGGATAAAATGCCGCATTGCGGCGGGAGGGTAATTTGATTATTGCATTGGAAAACGCAAAGCGCGAGCTTGTGGATATGCGCGCGAAGATCGTGGAGCTGGGCAGCGCCCTGCGCATCGAGGATATGCAGCGTCGCGTGGCAGAGCTGGAGCAGAAGACCGCTGACCCCGCCTTCTGGAACGATCAAGAGAACTCCTCTAAGGTTTTGCAGGAGCTCAAGCAAAGCAAGGACACTATCACGGAGTACGAGGCGCTGGGCGCACGGCTTGAGGACGCGATCGCGCTTGCCGAGCTTGCCATTGAAACCGAGGACGAGGAGTCGCTTTCCGAGGTGGAAAGCGAGCTTGCCGCGATCCGCGAGGCAGAGGAAACGCAGAGAATGGAGATCCTTCTTTGCGGCGAGTACGACCGCAACAACGCCATCGTGTCTTTCCACCCCGGTGCCGGCGGTACCGAGGCGCAGGACTGGGCGCAGATGCTGTACCGCATGATCACGCGCTGGGCGGAGCGCCGCGGCTTCAAGTATAAGCTGGTGGATTGGCTGGACGGCGATATGGCGGGACTCAAGAGCGCGACCATTATGGTCGAGGGCGCCAATGCTTACGGCTATCTGAAAAGTGAAAACGGCGTGCACCGCCTGGTGCGCGTTTCCCCCTTTGACGCGGCGGGACGCAGACAGACCTCCTTCGCTTCGATCGAGGTTATGCCCGAGTTTGCCGACGTGGACAAGGTGGTGGTCCGTGACGAGGATATCGAGGTCACGGCGCATCGTTCCAGCGGTGCGGGTGGTCAGCACATCAACAAGACCGACTCTGCGATCCGTATTCTGCACAAGCCCACGGGCATCGTGGTCGGCTGCCAGACCGAGCGC
>JAZRFG010000167.1:0-1646 GCA_045661265.1 Eubacteriales bacterium | reverse complement strand
CGGTTTGTTTCACCGATCGCGCGCTGCATCGACCCCGTAATCGTGTCGGCGTACATAATGACCTTACCCTGGGCGTTTCGCGCCGCACGGCCGATCGTCTGAATGAGCGAGGTCTCCGTGCGCAAAAAGCCCTCCTTGTCCGCGTCAAGGATCGCTACCAAGGATACCTCGGGCAGATCCAGACCCTCGCGCAAGAGATTGATGCCGACCAGCACGTCAAACTTGCCAAGTCTAAGGTCACGAATGATCTCCATACGCTCGATGGTCTCCACGTTGAAATGGATATAGCGCACGCGCACGTCGTTTTCCTCCAGATACGAGGTCAGATCCTCCGCCATCTGCTTGGTCAGCGTCGTTACCAGCACGCGCTCGCCCTTTTTGGCGCGAATACGGATCTCTCCAAGCAGGTCGTCCACCTGCCCCTCGATCGGGCGCACGTCCACCTCGGGATCCAAAAGTCCCGTGGGGCGAATGATCTGCTCGACCACCTGCTCGGCGTGCTCCTTTTCAAACTCGGCGGGCGTGGCACTGACCAGAACCGCCTGGTTGATACGCGCCTCGAACTCGTCAAAGTAAAGCGGGCGGTTGTCGTATGCCGAGGGCAAACGGAAGCCGAAATCCACCAGATTTTTCTTTCTTGCAGTGTCGCCGCCGCTCATACCTCGCACCTGCGGCAGCATCACGTGCGACTCGTCCACAATCATCAGATAATCCTTGGGGAAAAAGTCCAAAAGCGTATAGGGCGTCGAGCCCGCGGGGCGACCCGAAAGCACGCGGGAGTAATTTTCTACGCCGGAGCAGTAGCCCACCTCGCGCAGCATCTCCAGATCGTATTTCACGCGCTCCTCGATGCGCTGCGCCTCCACAAGCTGATTTTGGCTTTGGAAGAATGCCACGCGATCCAGCATCTCCCCACCGATCTCGGCAAGCGCCGCCTCGCGCTTTTGCTGGGACACGGCATAGTGCGTGGCGGGAAAGAGGCAAAAATGGTGCAGATCGCGCAAAATCTGTCCCGTAACGGTACGAAATTCGCATACGCGGTCGATCTCGTCGCCAAAAAACTCCACGCGCACCGCGGTGTCGGCCTTGCCGCCCGTGGGATAGATATCCACGGTGTCGCCGCGCACACGGAACTTGTTACGCGTGAAATTGAGATCACTGCGCTCGTACTGGATCGCAACAAGGCGGCGGACCAGCTCCTCGCGCGACATTTCCATACCGGGGCGCAGGGAAAGCATCAGATTTTTGTACTCCACAGGGTCACCGAGCGAGTAGATGCAGGAAACACTTGCGACGATGATGACGTCGCGACGCTCCAAAAGCGCCGCCGTGGCGCTGTGGCGCAGGCGGTCGATCTCGTCGTTGATCGAGGCGTCCTTTTCGATATACATATCCCGACCGGGGATATACGCCTCGGGCTGATAGTAATCGTAGTAGGAAACAAAAAACTCCACCGCGGCGTCAGGAAAAAATTCGCGCATCTCCGCGCAAAGCTGAGCGGCGAGGGTCTTGTTCGGCTCTAAGATCAGCGTGGGGCGGTTCTGGCGCGCGATCACGTTCGCCATCGTAAAGGTCTTGCCCGAGCCCGTCACGCCAAGCAGGGTCTGATAGCGCATTCCCGCGTCCAGACCGCGGCAAAGCGCGTC
>JAZRFG010000166.1:0-2163 GCA_045661265.1 Eubacteriales bacterium | reverse complement strand
GAGGGTCAATCCTACGAGGAAGTCGTGGATTCCGTTCTCATGCAGCTTGATGCGCAATACAATATCAAGGGCGTGTCCAATGTTTATTCCAATGTGTACGGTCAGATCGCCCCTGATGCCAACGTCGAGCATCTCAAGGTTGTCGGTGACGATCATCTCACGGTGTATGTGGAAACCGAGATGATGGAGGCAACCAAGGAGGTCGTATATACCTACTGTGCCGAGAAGGGTCAGCCGGACGGCTCTGTAATGATTCTTGATTGCTACTTCTATTCCGACGGCACGGCGCTCTTCCAAATGGAAATGTTCAAGGGTGACATGCTTGTGAACGAAGCCGAGCAGTGGGTGAACTGGAAGCAAAACGGTGAGTATATTGACGTGGTTATCCCCGACATCGGCCCCGAGACGATGTTTGTCGTAAATAAAGACGGCACACTTTCCGCCTACGAGGGCGGTGGTAGCGGCGGCACCGATCCCAAGCCGGATCAGCCCTCGCAGGACCATATCGTAAGCTCCTCTTGGAACATTGAGGTCGGCCTTACGGTCGGCGCGAAGCCCGAGCAGCTGATGGAAAAGCTTTGCGGCAAGACCTTTAAGCTGGTGTTTGAGAAGAGCGGCGAGGTCATCGTGGAGATCACCGCGGACATGATCAATTATGAGGGCGTGAATTTTGACCAGATCGGCGAGTACGAGGTGGAGATCCACTATTTCGTAAACGGATGTGAGGGCGAGATCTGGGTGAACGTCTTTGTGATCGAGGACAAGAGCAACGTGGAGAAGCTTGGCGTTTACGATTTCCCCGAGGGTGAGGAGATGATGGGCATTTCCGCCATCACCGTATATGTCGACGGCACGGTGCAGTTGGGTGAGTCTTATTTGACCGAATATCAGCAATACGCAGAAAACGTGATTCTTCTTTCGCTGTACGGCGGCGATTTCCTGATCGCTCTGGACAACGGTGCCAAGACGGCAGAATTCTATAAGCCGACCGAAAAGCTGATCGGCAGATACGTGTATAGTATGGACGGCCGCGAGATGTATTTTGAGGTCTATGGCGAGTACGTCGGTGCCGGTGATTACGTGACTGTATACGGTGTTTCCTATGATGGCTATGAAATGTCGATGACCTCTCGCGCTTACCTTGACCTGGAAAACCGCGAGCTTCGCCATGCGGCAACCCCCTGCACCATGACCTTTGACGACAGCAACAAGCTGGTAGAGAAGCACAACAAGGTGCAACGCGTGGAAGCGCCCGCCTGTGATCAAAACGGCTTTGAATACTGGGAATGCACCGAGTGCAGACGCCAGTTTGATCGCGTTTCCATCGCTCCGCTTGGTCACCAGTACAACGAGGAGGGCAATTGCGTAAATTGCGGTCGCTCGAACAAGGAGGACCAGGAGCTGGAGAACGCCAAGAACCGAGTGCTGATGGAAATGGGCATGCAGTGGAGCGCTTTGTGGGAGCAGTACGGCGATCGCCTGTCTGTGTTTGAGGAGCAATACAACAAGTATTACAACGCGGTCGCAAACGCTCGCGAAATGTATACCGTTGACGAGTATCTGAACTATTTCCGCAACATGGTGGAGGAGATCGGCCGCAAGCTCGGCGGCGAGACCGAGGAGGTCTTTGTCAGCGGCCGGCACTATTACAACGAGGTGCCCACCTGGGTGATGGAGGGCGCTGACATAGAGCAGTATGTCAATGATTATCTGATCGGCAACACGCTGGTGCTTGAGTTCTCTGACGGTACGTTTATTAACGTTGTGATCGAGAACTATATGATCGAGGTGCTGGGCAACTTCGATAAGGCGGGCTCTCCCTGCTGGATCTATATCCACGTGGCAACCGGCGACTTTAGCTACGACTGCGATCTTGTTGTTAACGTTCAACCCAATATGGGCGACGTGGCAAGCATCACCTATTACTATACCGGCGTGTTCAACGGCTGGGGCAATATCACGGTCTATGAGAACGGCATGCTGGAGATCTTCGGCCAGTTCTATTCCTACATGACCCTTAGCGCGGACGACACGGTCACGGTGATCCGCTTCCACGGCAACAGCTTCTATGGTGAAAGCGTTCTGGCGCTGAACCACAACACGCTGCAGGCAAGCTTCTATCAGCCCGAGGGTAACGTGGTCGGCCAGTATACGCTGCGCGAG
>JAZRFG010000165.1:0-7088 GCA_045661265.1 Eubacteriales bacterium | reverse complement strand
TACCATTGAAAAGGACAACAACACCGTCAACAACTACACCAAGCAGGTCTACGAGGCGCTCGGTTATATGCAATACGCGCCGTTGATCTTCGTGTCGGCAAAGACGGGTCAGCGCACCACCAACATCTTTGAGCACATCTGCTACGTTTACAACCAGAGCCGCACCCGTATTTCCACGGGTATGCTCAACGACGTGCTGGGCGACGCGACCACCCGTGTGCAGCCCCCGTCCGACAAGGGCAGACGCCTGAAGATCTACTATATGACGCAGATCCGCACCGCGCCCCCCACGTTCGTGATCTTCTGCAACAATGCAGAGCTGTTCCATTATTCCTATCAGCGCTATATTGAAAACTGCTTGCGTGAGACCTTCGGCTTCCGCGGTACACCCATCAAGCTGATCATCAGAGAGAAGGGAGAGGAGATTCCCAATGCGTGATGCTGAACGTATCATTGACAAAACGAAAATCTACGTAAAGGCGGGGGACGGCGGCAACGGCGCCGTGCCCTTCCGTCGCGAAAAATACGTCGCCAAGGGCGGCCCCGACGGCGGTGACGGCGGTCACGGCGGCAACATCGTGTTCCGCGTTGACAAGGGTGCGACCACGCTGCTTTTCTTCCGCGATCACCGCAAATTCATCGCCAAAAACGGCGGCAACGGTATGCCCGAAAAGTTCCACGGTGCCACCGCAAAGGACGTGGAGATCCTCGTGCCTGAGGGCACGCTGATCCGCGATGCCGAGACCGGAAAGATCATCAAGGATATGTCGGACGACCAGCCCTTCGTGTGCTGCCGCGGTGGCCGCGGCGGCTTTGGTAATCGCCATTTCGCCACCCCCACGCGCCAGGTGCCGATGTTTGCCAAGCAAGGCACCAAGGGCGAGGAGCGCGAGCTGATCCTTGAGCTGAAGATGCTGGCGGACGTGGGTCTTGTGGGTATGCCCAGCGTGGGCAAGTCCTCGATCCTCTCGCGCATCAGCTCCGCACGCCCGAAGATCGCGGCATATCACTTTACCACCCTGTCCCCCAACCTTGGCGTGGTTTCCACGGGCGGTGAGAGCGGCTTTGTCGCCGCCGACATTCCCGGCCTTATCGAGGGCGCGGCAGAGGGCGCGGGCCTTGGTCACGCGTTTTTGCGCCACGTGGAGCGCTGCCGACTGCTCTTGCACGTGGTGGACATCTCCGCTTCCGAGGGGCGCGATCCCATCGAGGATATCCGCACCATCAACGAGGAGCTTGCCAGATACAGCGAGCAGCTTGCCACCCGCCCGCAGATCATGCTTGCCAACAAGTGCGATATGTTGGACGAGGAGCTGGTGGACGTGGAGGCATTCAAAAAGTTCGTCGAGGAAAATGGCTGGGAGCTGTTCTTCATCTCCGCCGCCACCGGCGAGGGACTCAAGGAGCTTGTGCAGCACGTGGCGCATCGCTTGGCCGAGCTTCCTCCGCTCACCGTGTTTGAAAGCGAGCTGGACCTTACCGAGGAGGCAGAGGAGCGCGCCGACGAGATCACTGTGCGCCGCGAGAACGACGACTTTTACGTCGAGGGCAAGTGGCTTTACGACCTGCTTGGTCGCACCAATCTGGATAGCTACGAGTCGCTGACCTATTTCCAGCGCTCGCTTATCAAGGGCGGCGTGATCCAGCTGCTGGAGGAAAAGGGCTGCACCGACGGACACACCGTGCATATCTACGATTTCGAGTTTGAATTTATCAAATAAAGGAGAGAGCTATGAACATTTGGCATGATATGGACCCCAAGCAGATCACCTCGACCGATTTTTCCGCCGTTATCGAGATCCCGAAGGGCAGCCGCTGCAAGTATGAGCTGGATAAGTACACGGGCCTTTTGCGACTGGACCGCGTGCTGTACACCTCCACGCACTATCCTGCCAATTACGGCTTCATTCCGCGCACCTATGCCGACGACGGCGACCCGCTGGACGTGCTGGTGCTTTGCAACGAGCCCATTCAGCCCCTCACGCTGGTGCGCGTTTATCCCATCGGCGTGATGCGCATGCTGGACGACGGTCATATCGACGATAAGATCATCGCCATTCCGTTCAAGGATCCTTCCTATAATAATATCCGCTCGATTGACGAGCTGCCCGCGCACATCTTCGACGAGATCATGCACTTTTTCAAGGTGTATAAGCAGCTGGAAAACAAGCAGACCGACGTCAAGGAGCTTTACGACCGCGATACCGCTGAGCAGATCGTGGCAAAGGCGATCGACGACTATGTTTCAACGTTTTGCCGCTAAAGAAAAAAGCCCGCCGCATGGCGGGCTTTTTTGTGTAAAACACACTCTTTTGCGGAAAAATAAAGTTATTACAAAAAATGCAAATCAAAATCAATAAAAATATTTTTCCGTTTTTGGAAAAAGTGTATTGACAAACGCCGCAAAAGGGTGTATAATGGTGCCATCAAGGAAAATGAACGGAGGATCTGATCATGGCAACCAAAGCATCTGCTACGAAAAAAACCGCTATCCCCACGGGCGCTGACGCAAGTGAGCGCAAAAAGGCGCTGGAAACGGCGCTCAAGCAGCTGGAGCGCGACTACGGCGCCGGCACGGTGATGAAGCTGGGTGAGAACGCGCATATGGAGGTGCAGGCCGTGCACACGGGCTCGCTCTCGCTGGATATGGCGCTTGGCATCGGCGGCGTGCCGCGCGGCAGAATTATCGAGATCTTTGGCCCGGAGTCCTCCGGTAAGACCACGGTCGCGTTGCATATCGTTGCAGAGATGCAGAAAACGGGCGGTCAGGCGGCATTTATTGATGCCGAGCACGCGCTGGATCCCGTGTACGCCAAGGCGCTTGGCGTGGACATCAACAATCTGCTGGTGTCCCAGCCCGACTGCGGCGAAGACGCGCTGGATATCACCGAGGCACTGGTGCGCTCGGGCGCGGTGGACGTTGTGGTCATCGACTCTGTGGCGGCGCTGGTGCCCCGTCAGGAGATCGAGGGAGATATGGGTCAGTCCCAGGTGGGTGTGCAGGCAAGACTCATGTCCCAGGCGATGCGCAAGCTTTCCGCGGTGATCTCCAAGAGCAACGCTGTGGTGATTTTCATCAACCAGCTGCGCGAAAAGGTCGGCGTGATGTACGGCAATCCCGAAACCACCACGGGCGGCCGCGCGCTGAAGTTCTATGCCTCGGTGCGCATCGATGTGCGCAAGACCGAGCAGCTGAAGAACGGCAACGATATTTACGGTAACCACGTGAAGTGCAAGATCGTGAAGAACAAGGTCGCGCCCCCCTTCAAGGTGGCGGAGTTCGATATTCTCTACGGCAAGGGCATCTCCCGCGCGGGTGAACTGGTGGACATCGGCCTTGCGCTTGACGTGATCCAGAAGAGTGGCTCGTGGTTCTCTTACAACGGCGAGCGCTTGGGGCAGGGCAAGGACAACGTGCGCAAGATGCTGGAAACGGACGCGGCGCTTTTTGCCGAGATCGATGAAAAGATCCGCGCGCGCTATAACTCTGCCGACGTGAGCGAGGAGGCGTTCGATCTGGAGGACGAGGAGGAGGAATTCGACCTTCGCGCCCTTGGCATGGACGACAATGGCTGATCGCTTTGAAATTTTAAGCGTGCGCGCCGCCGATGGCGGCGCGCGCCTTCTTGTGCAGGTGCAAAGCACGGTTGCGGGCGAGGTGTGTCGGGAAACGCTGACCGTGCTCACCGCGCGCGCGGGACGTTTGCCGCAAAAGGGCGAGATCGACGCGGACGTGCTTGCTTTTTTGCGACGTGAGCACGCGCTTTGCGCGGCGCTTGCCACGGCATTGCGCTCGCTGGCAGCAGGGGGCGGATCCCGCGTGCAGCTCAGGCAAAAGCTTTGCCACAAGGGCGTGGCGCGCGACGTGGCCAAGGAGTGTGTCAGGATCCTGGACGAGAAAGGATACCTTGACGAGCAAAGGAGCGCACTTGCCGCCGCCGAGAACGGCGTGCGAAAGCTCTGGGGAGATCGGCGCATCCTTGCCGATCTTCGCGCCAAGGGATATGGCGAGGAGGCGCTTCTTGCCGCGCGCGAGCTACTGGAGAAAAGGGACGGCGCGGCGCGCTGCGCCCGCCTTTTGCAAAAGCGCGGCTTTGACGGGAGTGCCCCCGAAAAGCTGATCGCGGCGCTCATGCGCTACGGCTACACCCGCACCGAGATCCGCGCGGCCTTGCGGGAGGTTATGAAATGAAAATGATGCGGGGAAAACCTTTGCAAAGGTTTTCCCCGCACCCCTTTCGAAATCCTTTGTGGATGTTATGGGAAGTGCGAACAAGACGCATGGACGGAACGCTTGTCGCGGATGCGGACGACCAATGGTCGCCCCTACAAGTTAGGTGCTCTTTTTTCGGGGCGGCCGCTATCTTAACGTAGGGGCGTGCACTGCACGCCCGCGCGGTATGAATTTTTTTGAGAACAAGGCGCACCAAACACAAATAAAAAACTGAAAGATCCCGCCCCGTTGGGCGGGATCTTTCAGTTTTCTTCCTTTCGGGGGTAAGGAGATTTTTCGTCCGTTAAGCCCGCCAGATAATCCATACTGGTTTCCAAGGCGAGGGCAAGGCGCTTGCACTGTTCAAAGGTAAAATAGCGCTTTCCGCTTTCAATTTTGGAATAGTCGCTTTGGTCAATACCCGTTAGCATTTGTATTTTCACTTGGGTAAATCCTTTTTCTTTCCGCAGCTTTTTCAAGCGATCCATATTTATCACCTCAATAAAATTATGTCAATTTTCCCTATTGAAATTATGGTGAAATTGACCTATAATATAGATGAGGGGGTGATTTTATGGCAGAATTTTGTTTGGATTGTTGGAACAAAATATATCGCAAGGGCTATAGCAAATGGAATGTAAAGCTTTCTTGGGGGCTTGATCTTTGTGAGGGCTGCGGTGAGTGGAAGCGTGTTGTGTTGAAAAAAGGAGGGTATTGGGAAGACCGATTTGTCTTGATACGGTTGGTTGTTGTTATTTTAGATGACGTTATTCAGCTTCTTTTGTATCCGTTTCGTTGCCATCAAAGAAAAAGAAAACGACGCCCCAAATAGGAGCATCGTTGATGGTGGATATTATTTTGTTAAAAATCTTTTGAAGGGGTCATAGGGGGGCTTTTGAAAAAGTCCCCCCTAAACCTTACTTATGATACTTCGATCCGTGCAGAATGGAAAGCGAGCGATAGACGGTTTCCAGCAAAAGCACGCGCATGAGCTGGTGCGGGAAGGTGAGCGCAGACACGGAAAGGCGGTAATCCGCCGCCTTTTTCACACGCGGCGACAGGCCATGCGAGCTGCCGATCACAAGGCACAGATCCGACGAGCGGGACATCGCGTCCTCAAGGAGCGCAGCAAGCTGCTCGGAGGAGCGCGCCTGTCCCTCGACACAGAGTGCGACGGTATAGGCGCGGGGGGGAATCGCGGCGAGGATGGCGTCCGCTTCCTTTTCCAACACCGCGGAAATTTCGGCGGGGGACGGGTTTTCCGCGACACGCCCCTCCTTTAATTCCAAGATCTCGACCTTGGCGTACGCGCCAAGGCGTTTTTCATATTCGGCTACCGCCTCGCGCAGATAGCTTTCCTTCAGCGTACCGACGGTGATGAGCTTGATACGTAGCATACTTGGTTACCTCAGAGTTCTGTGATATGGTCGGGGGCTGCGGCCGCGATCTGCACGCTCGTACCCGCAAGGGCGGCGCTGACCTCGCAAAGGGCGAGATCGGGCAGATTGTTGATCTCAGACAAATGCGCGAGCAACAATCGTCGCATGCCATTAGCGGCAAGACGGGTGGCAAAAGCCGCGCAATCACGGTTGGAAAGATGCCCGTTGCGCGAGGCGATGCGGCGCTTGAGATCGGCAGGGTAGGGACCCTCCATCAGCATTTCCTCATCGTGATTGCACTCCAGCACGACCGCCTCGCAGCCGCAAAGTCCTGCCTCCACGGCGGGTGTGACGTGGCCAAGGTCAGTGGCGTAGCCCACGGTGTGGCGGCACTCGCCGTCCTGCACGGTGATGCGGAATCCCACGCTTTGCACGCTATCGTGCGGCGTGAGAAAGCTGGAAAAGGTAAAGGGGCCCACCTCAGCACAAAAAAGCGGTGGGTGGATTACCAGCTGTGCGCGCAGCGCTTCGCCCGCCCGGGGGCGCATTTTCTGCGCGGAGCGCTCGGTGACGTGCACGGGCACGGGATGGTGCTTGAGAAAGGTGTCCAGCGCGGCGGTGTGGTCACGGTGCTCGTGCGTGAGGAAGATCGCCTCCAGTGCGTCGGGCTCGACGCCCGCCTCTTGCATCGCGGCGCAAAGCCGCTTTGCCGAGCGCCCCGCGTCGATCAGCACGGCATGTCCCTCGGCGCAAAGCAGGGCGGCGTTGCCGTCAGAGCCGGAATAGAGCAGCTTCAGGGAGTATGGCATATCAGCGGAACATATCAAGGATAAACAGGTCCACCGCATCTACAAGGAAGGTGACCACGATGGGAAGAATGATCAGCATGACCCATTTGGATTTGCGAAGTCGCTCCTTGCCGTCCGCAAGAAACGCCTCTTTCTCCGCATAGCTCATCGTGTCCGGCAGGTCCTCCATAGTGAGGTTTTTGCGATAAAGGAAACGGTTGTAGATCAGATAGCCAAGCAAAAAGCCAAGGAAAAGCGCCATGTAAAGGATCATTGCGCAAAAGGAATAATAGGCGTTTTGCGCGAGCTCGCCGTAGTGCAGCAGCACGCGATAAACGCTTAAAAAAAGAACAGTGTTGACGATCAGAATGATGAGATAGCGCACTTTTTGGTTCTCGCGCCAAAGCTTGGAAAAGCTGGGTCTTTCTTGCATAATGCTCCTTTCAAGGGCCATAAGTGGCATAACGGTATGAATTTTTTGGAAAATCGGTGTTTTTTGTGCGATTTGCCGTACAGCAAGCAACGGCACGCGGGTGGCGTGCCGTTGCAGTGTGCAGGGCGGGGAGAGGATCATTCCAGACCCATCTGACCCATCAGCTTTCGGTTGAACTCCTCAGCGGTGTTATAGCCCATCTTCTTTTGTCTGTTGTTCATTGCCGCGATCTCCAGAATGATGGCAAGGTTTCGGCCGGGCTTCACGGGAATGGT
>JAZRFG010000164.1:0-1580 GCA_045661265.1 Eubacteriales bacterium | reverse complement strand
CTCGTAGCCTGTGACGTTGAATTCAAACGAGCCAAAGCCCTTGGTCATAGCACGAAGTGCGATCGGATAGTCCATGATCTCTGCCTTGGGCACAACGGCGTGCACCGTGGTATAGCCCTTGCGGCAGCCGGTATGATCCATGCCCATCACAGAGCCGCGGCGCTTGTTCAGGTCACCCATAACGGAGCCGACCAGTGCCTCGGGCACAGTGATGTCCAGGTCGCCCACGGGCTCCAGCAGCACGGGAGCTGCCTCCTCCAGGCACTTCTTATATGCGATCTGTGCGGCCAGGCGGAAGGAAAGCTCATCGGAGTCCACCGCGTGGTAGGAGCCGTCATAAAGATCAGCGGCAAGCTGCACGAGCGGGTAGCCAAGCGCGCCCTTTTGCATCGCGTCCTGCAAGCCCTTTTCTACGGCAGGGTTAAAGTTCTTCGGCACGGTACCGCCCACGACGGATACGGTGAACGTGAGCCCCTCGTCCTCGGCGGGAGCGAAGCGGATCTTAACGTGACCGTACTGACCCGAGCCGCCCGTCTGCTTCTTATGCTTGCCCTCCACGTCCACGCGCTTGGTGATGCGCTCGCGGTAGGCGATCTTGGGATCGTCCAGCACAACCTTGACGCCGAAGCGGCTCTCCAGACGCGCGACAAGCACCGAGAGATGCGTTTCGCCCATACCGGAGATCAGGATCTGTGCGGTTTCCTTATTGTTCTCATAGCGCAACGTCTTATCCTCCTCCAGCATCTTGGTAATGCTGGGGGACATCTTACTCTCGTCCTTGGCGGAAAGAGGAAGAATGGCCTTGGTCATATAGGGAGTGGGGTACGCGATCTTGCTGTACTGCACGGCACCGCTAAGCGAGAGGGTGTCGTTGGTCTTGGTGTCAGATAGCTTGGCGATCATACCCATATCGCCGCAGGCAAGCTCCTCGACCTCGGTCTGGGTCTTGCCGTTCATCACGTAGAAGTGTGCCAGCTTTTCCGCGGCACCGGTGGTGGCATTCTCCAGCACCATATCGCGCTTGATGCTGCCGCTCATAACCTTGAAGAAGGACATCTGACCCACGAACGGATCTGCAACGGTCTTGTATACGAAGATGGCGGGATCACCCTCTACGTCGATGGCAACCTCGTCGCCGTTCTCGTACTTCTCCACCTTGCGGGCGGTAAAGCGTGGGAAGGACTCGGCGACCGCGTCCATCATCGCGATCACGCCCCACATCTTGGTGGCGGATCCGCAGTAAACGGGAGTAATGCTGCCGGCGATGATGCCCTCGTGCAGGGCAAGGGTAGCTTCCTCGCGGGAGATCTCTTCACCTGCAAAGTATTTTTCCATCAGCTCGTCGCTGGTGGCGGCGATCGCTTCATAGAACGCGTCCTTGTACTGGTTGACCATTTCCTTCATCTCATCGGTGAACTCCACCTCGGAGCGCTTACCCATATCCTTGTCGTAGGTGTACGCCTTGCTGGAGATCAGGTCGATCATCGCGATCTCCTTGCCCACCTGGCAAGGAATGAACACGGGACAAAGGGTGTTGCCGAATTTATCGTGCAGCTCGTAGAAGGACTTGGCAAACTGAT